>CAIYBQ010000118.1 GCA_903924445.1 uncultured Armatimonadota bacterium
ACGACCGCGGAGGCAAAGCCATGAAATCTGAAGCGCGTATCGCCTATCTCTTCGCAATGCCGTGGATTCTGGGTTTTCTGACCTTCCTCCTCTATCCGGTAATGGCATCGTTTTTCTATAGCTTCACCGACTTCTCCGTTCTCCGCCCGCCGCGCTTTATCGGCCTTGAGAACTACAAAGAGATGGTTCAGGACGAAGTCTTCTGGATGACGATTCGGAACACATTCACCTATGTGGTCGCAGCGGTTCCCCTTTCGGCGACCGTTGCGATTATCCTGGCGATGCTGCTAAACACAAAGGTCAAGGGCCTAGCGTTCTACCGGACGTTGTTTTATGTTCCAAGTCTGGTCCCGATGGTCGCGCTTGGCATCCTGTGGCTCTGGATTTTTAATGGCGAGCACGGCTTGCTCAATATGTCGCTTGAGAAGCTCGGGATGTCGAAGCCACCTAACTGGCTTGGTGATCCAGCCTGGTCGAAGGTCACATTGGTGCTGATTGCGATGTGGGGTTCCGGCAACGCGATGGTGATTTACCTCGCCGGCCTCCAGGATATCCCGCAGTCCCTCTACGAAGCAGCCGACCTCGATGGCGCACGCCTTGTGGCGAAGACCCGCCACGTGACGCTTCCGATGCTCAGCCCAGTGATTCTGTTCAATGTGATTATGGGGATGATTGGTGCGCTGCAGGTGTTTGCAGTTCCGTACGTGATGTTCCCGAACGGCGCGCCGGCACGCTCAACCTACTTCTTTACAACCTATCTCTTCGACAATGCCTTCCGTTTCCAGCGGATGGGCTATGCGAGTGCGATGGGCTGGGTGCTCTTCCTGATCACCCTCACACTGACATTTGTTGCCCTCCGATTGAGCGAGCGGCAGGTTCACTACGATCGGAGCTAAACCATGAAACAAAAGAAATTCAGTCTCGCTACCGTTCACATCGTGCTGATTGTGTTGAGCCTCATCTTCGTTTCCCCATTGTTGTGGATGGTAACGACGGCGATCAAGCCGATTGAAGAAACGATGACGGCGACGCCGACGCTGCTCCCAAGCAAGTTCCTCTGGGACAACTTCCCAAAGGCGGTGACCTACGGCAGCAAAGAGCTCGGCTACATCCCGTTCCTCCTCTACGCACGTAACACCTTAATGGTCACTCTGCTTTGTGTCGCTGGGTCCGTCTGCTCCAATGCCGTGGTCGCGTACGCCTTTGCGCGTCTCCGCTGGCCAGGCCGGGACTTCTTCTTTGCCGTGACGCTTGCGACCATGATGGTCCCCTTCCCAGTCTTAATGGTTCCAACGTTTGGCCTCTTTAAGTGGCTGGGCTGGGTGGGTTCCTTCCGCCCGCTTTGGGTACCGGCTTTCTTTGGCAGCGCTTTCTCGATCTTTTTGCTCCGTCAGTTCTTTAGGACCATCCCGATGGAGCTGAGCGAGGCAGCGAAAATCGATGGCTGTTCAGAGGTGCGGATCTTCACCGATGTCCTGCTTCCACTGGCAAAGCCCGCGCTTGCTGTCGTTGCCTTGTTCACCTTTATGGGAACGTGGAATGACTTTATGGGCCCGATGATTTACCTCTCAGACCAAGAGACCTTTACGCTCTCTCTCGGACTGCAGGCGTATCAGAGCCAGCACGGCGGAACGCAGTGGAACCTCTTAATGGCAGCGGCGACCGTTGTGATTCTCCCTGTGATCATTGTGTTCTTCTTCGCGCAGAAGATGTTCATTCAGGGCATCGCCACCAGCGGCCTCAAGGGTTAGTGTAAGTCGGGCGGGATAGACTTTTTTAGATGACGTTCAACTACGCAAACCGCCGCACACACGCCTGGATAAGCATTTGCTTTGCGGTACCACTTGTCGTCGTGATCATCACGGGAATCCTGCTCCAGCTAAAAAAGCAGCTCCCTTTCGTACAACCAGTTGAACGCGCTGGGGTAACGCATGAGCCGGTGGCGACGCCTGCTCAATACCTTGAAGCGATCAACCGGGGAAAGCTCGATGGGGATGTGACTTGGAAGGATGTCCAGCGTGTTGACATCCGGCCATCAAAAGGTATCGCCAAAGTCATTCTGAAGAGCGATGTCGAATACCAGGTTGACCTTGGAACCGGCCATATTCTCCAGCGTGAGTTACGGATGAGTGACTTTATCGAGTCGCTCCACGATGGCTCATTCTTCGCAGGCGACATCAGCAAGCTGGGCGTCTTCCTCCCGGCAGCCATCGGACTGCTTGTCCTCTGGCTGTCTGGAATCTATATGTTCTGGTTACCACTGGTCGTCAAACTACGAAAAAGCCGGGCAGCCAAAAAATCCTGATTGACCTATTCCGCTAATCCCGTTTTGCCTAGGTAGGCGTATGCATCCTCGATGAGTTTATACAGCGTCAACGTCGTCCCGCGTGACCATTCTCCCGGATACGCATCACGTGAACGATCCCGTGCTTCCGCATGCAATGCAGCGAGGTACGGTCGTGCGATGTGGAGGGAGCGCAGGCGAACGGCATGTGCCCCACCATAAAGGCGCGCCGCCGCCGCATCATCCCCTCGGCTTGCAGCATACGCCGCGACGATGTCGATCTCTATCAATGCATCACGGTAGATTCCGTAGCGCATTCGTAATGGCAGCGTTATTGCCACACCCGCGGCTGCACTATCGATCAAGCCACACGCAAGTTCCGCCTTCGAAAGCGTACACCGACTCGTGATGTATCCCATCATTTTCGGACCAGGCGTTATGGGCTGGGCCTGTGAGAAGTGACGCCAACCGGATGCTGCCAAGGCGACCGCCTCACTGGATTCGCCTTTTGCAAGGGCGATGTCGGCAAGCATTGGATGACTATCGGTCAGGCTCCAAGGTGCCCGGTCTCCCGTAGCTGAGCGTAAAAAGTCGCTGTGGCGCTGGCGCAATGTCTGGCACCAATGATCTGCAGCCGTGTGGTTGCCAAGAATCGCCTCAGCCGATGCAAGCGCAAGGAGCGGCGCGACCATCCCGGGACTGGATGGAAACCCCTCAATGGCACTCCATGCGCGGCGGGCAATGTCACGCGCCTGCTCAAACTGCCCGGTTGTGATCAGGGTTGATGCAAGCAGTGCGAGAGGTTGCCAGACATATTGATCGGTGTTAGCAAGGCCGCTTGATGCATAGAAACGGACGACAGCCTCAAGTGCATCCCGGGCTTCGACCGTCTCAAGTGTCCAAATACAGAATTGTGCCTTGATAAAGTGAGTGTCTCGGACGACCGCAGGTGTCGAGTCCTGGGCGTGGCGGATTGCATCATCAATCAGCTGTGCCGCAAGCTTGAGGTCACCTTCGTACCAGGCCTGCAACGCATTGTGACGCAGGACAACAGCAAGGGTCATCGGTTCCGGCCACGTATCGAGTAATCCCTGAAGCCACTGCGACATCGATGGGTCACGGAGAAGGATGTCCACCAACAGCGGGGATGTTAACCAGTATGCTTTTCGAGTTGTGCCGACAAGCGTGTGGACATTTTGATGGAATTGCGTGGCCGCTTGGTAATCAAACCGGCTTTCAGCATCAGCCCCAGCAAAAACATACAGCCAAATGCGCTGCTGCTCTGTGAGGTGTTCATTATTTGATAAGAGTCTCGCCAAATGACCACGGAGTTGTTGGGCATTTGTTTGTAGCCAGAGGGGCGCGAGGGAAAGGACAAGCGAGGCCGATTTCGCGGCGTCTTGCCCTTCCAGTGTTTGAATTGCCCGTTCGAAGTTATCGTCATCCAAGCGGAAACGGTTTAGGCGACTGAAATCCGTTCGTCCAACACCTGCGGGTGGGATGCCAGCAGCCACGAGAGCAAAGTATTCCGCGTGTTTACTGAGGAGTGCTTGCTGAGCGGCGGGCTCAAGGAAGCGCTCACTTTGCCGCCGAACACTCTCAAGGAGCCGATAGCGAAGGCCATCGAAGGGTGTCTCTTTTTGGACAAAATAGACCAAACTGGCATTGACGAGGTCCTGAAGAAGTTTTTGTGCATCCTCACGTCCGGTAATGGATGCTGCAGCTTCCGCATCAAATGAACCAGAGAAGACCGTGCACTGTAAAAGGAACCGCTGCGAGCTGGCTGGTAGATTTCGAATGCTCCACGCAAGCAGGGAGTCTGTAGAGCTGATCTGCGGTGCCGTGTCGGCTCCAGTGCTGAGAGTCAGCCCATCGGAATGAAGGAGCTGCAACAATGTCTCAGGCTGATAAAGCTGTACTTTTCCCGCGATGAGTTCGATTGCCTGGGGGATGCCATCTGCGAAGTGACACAGCTGGGTTACCACATCGAGGTTTTCAGGAGTGACATCAAAGTCAGGCGCTACCCGATGTGCTGCCTTTTCG
>CAIYBQ010000119.1 GCA_903924445.1 uncultured Armatimonadota bacterium
GCCTCACGAGGCTGGTTTTTTTTTGTTCTGATGGGTTTGTTCTAAATGTCAGTCGTTCGACATCGTTAGGAACTCCTACGTGATGCGACTTCACTGTGTTCGTTTACAAATCACATCGATTTACTCGACTGGCGATGCTGAGAAACCGGCATGGTCAAGGCGTGTTACCAAGTGGTCTACCGTTACCAAAACGTCATCATGTATCACTGAGACGTGCTTGGCTGCAACATCTACATCAACACCACCGATTCCATCGACATCTGCTAGGGCCTTTTGGATGCTAGCTGCGCACCCACCGCACATTATGTCAGGCGCATGTAAAACGGTTGTCTTCATCTCTTCTTCTCCACATCAAATTCAAACCGCGCTCCCCCAAACGTTTCGCTAGAGAGCCGCCCCGTGAGCTGCTTACCATCCGGACGCCAAGTCGCGGCCTGCACATCCTCAGGCATAATCATCCCGAGCTGCGAATCGCCCTGGAACTCCGAGCCACTGAACTGGTTGAGGACTTCCTCGAGGCCGCGGGCCCCCTTGCTGGGGGTGAAAACCATGTACATGCCCGCTTGCTTGAAGACAAGCATGTTGCCATCGGCATTCATCGAGACTGCGGAAATCGGCACTTCAGATGTATCCACAATGTCAACAAGTTCATTGCCATGTTTCCACTGCAGGATGCCATCCGAGTCGATGTTTACCTGCGTGGTTCCATCGGGGCTCTTGAGTGACATTCCCTTTTCAAATGCTCGCTCAGCAGGGAAGATAGCGCTTTTCCCTTCGATGCTTTCAAGAACCATTTTTGAGTCGTAGTCTTGATTGCCGATTGTCATCGTGCTGGAATTTTCACTGCGGAAGGCAACGGGTGGATTGGTAATCGGAGCGGTCATCGCCATTGGCGCTTCAGCAACGGAAACTCCTGGGGTGACACTACGCACCCCCGAAGAGATAGCAATAACTCCTGTGATCGAAGCAAGCCAGATAAGCATCACCGGGATCAAACGCTTTCGCATCTCAGGACGGTTCGCCATGGCGGCGGAGCCAGCCGCCACGAATGGCATTAGGGCTGCAGAAACAAAGCCGAGTCCAGTGATACCGGATGACAAAGAAATCAATAATGTAATCGCGGCAAACAGCAGGCCAGCCACAAAAGCAAGGCGTGGATTGCGAAGTCTAAGCCCAACAAACAGCAATATCAGCTGCGGGACTACTGCAAGGAGAATCTGAGCTTGCGCTGGATAGCGATAGGCAAAATCAAACTGCCCGGTTGCTTTCGCAGTCGCCATCAAACAAACCCAGGCCACGACCGGCTGCAATACAAGTTGGACAGTACGCAGCTTTGCTTTTGCATCCGAGGGTGTTGAGTTCGTGGTCGATGTGGCACGCTGAAACTGTGTCTGCGTGTCCATAACGTTGTTAGTCTCAGAGACCGACCGCGAGGACGCAACCTTTTCACTGGTAAGGGGCTCAAACTGCTGCATAGTCTCAACAATACCGCATTCACTACGTGTCTTGTTCCCCTTGCAATACCGTAGTGGGGCAAGTATAAGGCGTAGCATGTCTGTCCAAATGTTGCACACCGGCTTTCACATCATGACAAAGCCGATCGGCCCCATCTGCAACTTGGATTGCCGCTACTGTTTTTACCTTGAGAAGGAAAACTACTACACCGCTGACCGCAAGGTTCATCCAAGCTGGGCGATGTCCCCCGAGACCCTGGAGAAGTACATCCAGCAGTACATCGAAGCACAACCTGCACACGAAGTACAGTTTGCCTGGCAGGGTGGGGAGCCCACGCTCCTTGGTGTTGGCTACTTTGAAAATGTTGTCCGCTTGCAGGCAAAATACGCGAACGGTAAGCAGATTCAAAATGCGTTTCAGACGAATGGAACGCTCCTCGATGACGCCTGGGGGCGCTTTCTGGCTGACAATCAGTTTCTCGTTGGCGTCAGCATTGATGGACCAGCAGATCTCCACGACACCTATCGCGTAGACAAACAACAGCGCCCAACGTTCGATCGCGTTATGAAGGGCATCTCTGTCCTTCGGAGCCACAAAGTCGACTTCAACACGCTGACCGTCGTCAATCGAAAGAACAGCCAACAACCAGAGCGCGTATATCAGTTCCTCAAAGAAATCGGGTCCGGTTACATTCAATTCATTCCGCTCGTCGAACGTAATATCCCGGATGTCTCACGCACCATCGATGGCCTGATCCAGCTGCACCTCGCCAAACCCGCTGTGGCAGCTGACGATGATTCTGCACCGGTGACAGATTGGTCTGTTCGTAGCATCGATTATGGACGCTTTCTCTGCACGGTCTTTGATGAATGGGTTCGCTCAGATGTCGGTAAGGTCTTTGTGCAACATTTCGATGTCGCTCTTGGCAACTGGTACGGCGCACCGGGGGCACTCTGCGTGTTCTCGGAGACCTGTGGCAAAGCCCTTGCGATGGAGCACAACGGGGATGTGTACTCATGCGACCATTACGTGTATCCCGAATATCGCCTTGGGAACATCAATGAGACATCACTTTCAGAGCTGGTGTCATCCACCGAACAGCAAAATTTTGGAAATGCGAAGCGGGATTCGTTACCAACGCAGTGTCTTGAATGTGATGTCAGATTTGCCTGTCATGGCGAATGTCCAAAGCACCGATTTACACGAACATCCACAGGGGAATTTGGTCTGAACTACCTCTGCGCTGGCTACAAAATGTTCTTTCAGCACATCGACGAGCCGATGAAGCTGATGTGTCAGCTGCTTTCGCAGCAGCGACCGCCATCGTTGGTGATGGACTGGGCGAAGCGACAAAAGGCGCCTTCGTACCCTGTCATCGGTCGAAATGATCCGTGTCCCTGCGGTTCAGGCAAGAAAGCTAAGCGATGCTGCGGGTAGGATAGGGGCGTGATTGTCGCATCTCACACTGTAACCGACCCCTGTAGATGTCCCTATCTACCGGATCAACGCAACACGATGGAACACGTCGTTGTAAAGTCGATGAGCACTCTGGAATACGAGCAGCTTCTCCAAACCGGGTGGCGCAAATTTGGCAGGCTACTTTACCGCCCGATATGCGATGACTGCGAAGAATGTCGAAGCACTCGCATTCACATTCCATCTTTTTCGCCAAACCGCTCACAGTCACGCTGCCTCAACCGCAATGCCGATTTACGCATCGAGGTCGGGCAGCCAACGATAGACACGCCGCGCATGGATATCTACCGGCGTTACCATGTTGCAAGGGAAGCCGATAGGGGGTGGCATCGGTCTGACCACAGCATCGATGGTTACTCGGATGCCTTTCTCGACAATCCGACGCAATCCATCGAGTTATCAGTGTGGCTGGAGGAGACCCTCCTTGGAATCGCCCTCTTGGACATCACGGGAAACATCGTGTCCGGTGTATATCACTACCATGACCCAGATTATGCGGATCGCTCGCTAGGCAAGTTCATGATGCTAAAGGTGATTCGCCTCGGGGAGCTGATGAACCGGACGTGGGCGCACTTTGGGTATCATGTCGCGGGCTGCGGAAGTCTGCGCTACAAAACGACATTTAGGCCTGTTGGGATACTCGGACGGGATGGCGTTTGGCGGCTGCCCGATACCGATGGAAATTATGATCCAGATGGAGAAGAAGATCACAATGCTTGGGTGACTTTCTCCGGTGATGAGGAAGCAGATACGTAATATGCAATCAGATTGGCTTGGCTTGCTACGCCAACCTCGTTTTCGACAGTTTTTTCTGACACGTGTGGCGGGATCTCTAGCAGGCCGCTTTCTCTTTACTGGTATTGCCTGGCAAGTCTTTCACCAGACGCGTGACCCGTTTGCATCCGGTGTGCTTGGGCTCGTTGAAATCATCCCTGTTTTGGCATTTGCTCTCGTAGCTGGACACGTCTGCGACCGCTATGACCGGCGCGCGATTGCGGTGATTACACGCCTCGGGATGCTCATCGCCAGCGTCATGCTTCTCGTATTTGCCATCCTAAAGTTACCAGTCTCTTTGGTGCTGCTTGCTGTTGGAATCCTTGCGACCATCCGCACCTTTTACTCACCTGCCATCGACAACTTGTTGCCGCGTGTCGTGGATGAAAAACACTATCGGGAAGCAGTTAGCTGGCTCTCCCTCGGATGGCAATCCGCCAGCGTCATCGGACCAGTCCTAGCAGGCATCATTATTGGCTCTGGTGGGCATGTCTGGCGAGTTTACATCATCGAAATTGTGCTTGGTCTGGTTACCGCCTACGGCTATGCGCAGCTTCCCAAGGTTGCGCCAGAACCTCCCCAGGAAACCGATGAACAGGGTTGGAGATCAGCACTCGAAGGCTTTTCCTTTCTTAGGACTCGTCCGGCGCTCCTCGCTGCGATCAGCCTCGACCTCTTCGCCGTGCTTCTTGGCGGAGCGGCCGCTCTCCTTCCTGCTTTCGCAGACACCGTTTTGAAGGTCGGCCCAGTCGGCCTCGGCTGGTTGCAGGCATCGGTCAATATTGGTGCCCTCATGATGTCCGCCTATCTCGCACGGCAACCAGAAATGAAGCAGGCGGGTCCGGCGATGCTTTGGGCGGTCGGCGGATTCGGGGTTGCTACCATCGGGTTTGCGCTCTCGACGAACATCTGGCTGTCTGCGCTGTGCCTTTTCACACTTGGCGCTCTGGATGCTATTTCTGTCGTGATCCGTTCGACGATGCTTCTGGTTCAGGTCCCTAATAGGATGCGTGGACGCGTCTCGGCATTCAATGACCTCTTTGTTGGCGCAAGCAATGAGCTGGGTGGGTTTGAATCCGGTCTGATGGCACGCTGGCTTGGACTGATTCGGTCTGTCGCGCTTGGCGGCGTTATGACACTCATCGTCGTTGCTGGAACTGCGGTCTGGGTGCCATCCCTGAGGAACCTCAAGCGTATGGAAGGTACGTCGGGAACTGACCTGACTACCGATGAAGCGGTATAGTTTCTAAGGAATGGCTGCTAAGCGAATAGACATATTGGGTTTACCCGTTGATGATGTTGACATGGATACGGCGGTTGAACGAATTGCCGGATTTATTCAGTCGGAAACAATGCATCAAGTGGTTACTGCCGATGCGAGTATGGTTGTGACGGCATCGATGGACTCCGAGTTTCTTACGGTTGCAAAAGCTGCTGCGATGGTGACATCCGATGGAGCTGGCATCCTGTGGGCCAGCCGTAAGCTTGGTCTCGGTATCCAGAACAAATGCAGTGGTGTTGACCTTGCTGAGCGTTTGGTCGCTGAGAGTGTCAAGCGGGGCTGGCGTATTTTCTTCTTTGGTGCCGCTCCTGGCGTGGCCGCGCTCGCTGCCACAGAAATGCAGAAACGCCATCCTGGATGCAATGTAATCGGAACACGTGATGGCTTTTTCGATCCATCCGCTGCCGCAACAGTGGCGACGGAGATTGCTATTTCTAAGCCTGACATTGTTTTGGTCGCCCTCGGAATCCCGAAACAAGAAAAATGGATTGCGGCGCACGGGAATCTCACAGGCGCAAAGGTGTGTATAGGTGTCGGGGGAACACTGGATGTTTTTTCCGGCACGGTTCAGCGCGCTCCAGTGTGGATGCAAAAGCGCGGGTTGGAGTGGTTCTACAGATTGACATCTGACCCACGACAGCTCCGCAATCGCATCAATAAGCAGAAACTACTACCCAAATTTGTTGGAATGGTCCTGAAGGCAAGCCGTTGATGCTGGCTTTGAAGGACAGGATGGATATCGCTAAGCATGGCTGTAAATAAAAAGGCGCTGATCGCCATCGGACTTGTGGTTGTCGGTGGCGGCGGCTACTACTTCACGCGCATGAAGTCTGCGAAGCCAGTCGTCGCTGTCGGTAGGATTGTGTCGGCGGAAACAGGGGATGTTGCATTAATCGTCTCTGAATCTGGAACACTCGAACCTGTTATCAAAGTCGATGTAAAGTCACGAGTCGCAGGCCGCCTCAGCCGATTTTATGTCAAGCCTGGTGATGTCGTAGCCGCTGGTCAGCTCATCGCAACCGTCGATCCCAAAGAAGTTGCTAGGGAAGTTGCGGGAATTGCAGCACAGGTTCGTTCGGCCCGGGCCGGCTTAGAGCAGACCAAAGAAAATGAGAGTCTTATCGCACGCCAGGTTGCACTCGCAGTTGATAGAGCGAAAATCGGTGTACAGACTGCTGAGTCACAGGTTGCAGATGCCGAAGTCTCAAAATCGGATGCGGCCGTTAATCTACGCGATGCGATTCTTGGTGTAGAAACGGCTGAGAAACGCTATGCGCAAACTGCGGCGCCAACGCGACCACAGGAACTCGCACAGGCTGTCGCATCGTTGAAGCGTGCCGAAGATCAGCTCGATGACCAAAAGCGACAGGTTGAACGCCGAAAGACACTCCTTACTAAGGGATTTATTAGCCAGCAGGATGTTGATACGGCTGAGACACAGGTCCGCCTTCAGGAATCGGACATCCAAAGCGCTCGTCAACGCGTTGGTCTGCTTAAAGAAGGCCCACGTAAGGAAGATATTGATACAGCAAAGCTTGCTGTAGATGCTGCCAAAATCCGTGTGGAGCAGGCAAACATCCGCTTAAAGCAGGCTGACATTAAGGTGTCGCAAGCGAAGATCAATCTTCGGACGAGCAAGGTTGAGCTGCAAAATCAGGAAAACAACCTGGGGACTGTCGCACTGAGAAAGCGTGACATCGAGCGCAGTCGTGCCGATGTTGCTCAAATCGAAAACCGGTTTGCCCAGCAGAGCGTTCAGCTGACCGAGACGCGTATTGTTGCCCCGATGGCCGGTGAAGTCACCGGAAAGTACCTTGAAGAGGGCGAGCTTGTTGCATCCGCGACCGCCGGCTTTGCACAAGGCGCCGCGATTGTTACCATCGCCAACCTCAAACAAATGCAGGTTCGCACAAATGTCAACGAAGTGGATGTCGTCAAGGTCAAAGTCGGACAGCCCGTAGAAATCCGCGTAGATGGTGTCCGTAACGTGACGTTCCACGGCGTCGTCGCAAGCAAGGCGCCTGCAAGCTTGACCAGCTCCCAAGCGGGAGCGACGAATACGTCTGCATCCGCATCTTCGAATCAAGTTGTACGCTTTGAAGTAAAAGTCCGCGTCACCGATGGCGATGCTCGCCTACGTCCCGGGATGACCGCATCGGTGGATATCCTCCTCGACCGCAAGACCAAGGTTACAAAAATCCCGACCGAAGCTATTCGCCCTGACGATTCGGTCATGATCATGACCGGAACCAAGGAAAAGCCAGTCCTGACACCACGCAAAGTCACATTAGGCCTTCGGAGCGACTCCGCGACCGAGGTGATCAGTGGGCTCAAGCCAGGCGAGAAAGTTGAAGTTCCAAAAGTCGATGCCAAAGACCGCCGCAAGGTGAACTTCCAGGATGGACCTGGAGAGTAATGGCGAAAGTCCACACAGTTTTCGTCTGTCAGGCTTGCGGATGTCAGCTCCCCAAGTGGCAGGGCAGATGTAATGACTGCGGTGGCTGGAACACCTTTGAAGAAGAAAAACAGGTCTCGGTAAAGGAAGCTGTGTCCCGTACGTTTATGGGCACATCGGCATCGAGACCATCACCCATCACGCAAATCGCCGCCACCGCGGGTATACGGATGTCGACCGGTGTCGGAGAGTTCGACCGTGTTCTTGGGGGCGGAATCGTCCCCGGTGCCCTGATGCTCATCGGTGGTGACCCAGGCGTCGGAAAGTCAACCCTGCTGACGCGCGTTGCTGGAAATCTGGCAACCACCGAGGGCGTCGTCCTCTATGTCAGCGGTGAAGAAAGCGTCCACCAAATCAAGCTCAGGGCATCGCGCCTCGATGCCGAGCATGAACGCCTGCTCCTTGCCAGCGAAACCGATGTCGCAGCGATTGCAATGGATATTCGATCCACCAAGCCCGTTGCCGTCATCATTGACTCTATACAAACGATGCAGTCATCCAGCGTGGAATCAGCTCCTGGGACCGTTTCACAGGTGCGTGCAGCAACCAGTGGAATCGCTCAGATCGCACGTGAACTTCAAGTGCCGGTGTTCATCGTTGGGCATGTCACCAAGGATGGCGCCATCGCAGGACCGCGTGTCCTTGAGCATATGGTTGATACGGTCTTGGCCTTCGAAGGAGACCGACATAGCCATCACCGAATCCTCAGAGCCGTTAAGAACCGCTTTGGCTCCACCGATGAACTCGGCATTTTCGAAATGCGGGAATCGGGCCTTGAAGGCGTTGACAATCCATCTGGGCTTCTCCTGAGCGAACGCGCTGAATCCGCAAGCGGAAGCGTTGTCTGCCCCGTCATCGAAGGCTCACGCTCACTGCTCGTTGAAGTTCAGGCGTTGGTATCGCCATCGCCGATGGCCACCCCCCGCCGCGTCGCAAATGGCGTTGACCGGGATCGCCTCGCCGTCGTTCTTGCTGTCCTTGAGAAGCGAATTGGGATTCAGCTGAGTACATCGGATGTCTATGTTAGTGTTGCCGGTGGCGTTGCTGTGGATGAACCCGCACTCGACATGGCGATTGCCCTCGCCGTTGCAAGCAGCGTCACAGATACCATCGTCGACCCACACTCCGTTGTGATGGGGGAAATCGGACTCTCTGGAGAGCTGCGGTCCGTTTCACAGGTCGGAAAACGGATTTCAGAAGCGAAACGCCTAGGATTTACAGATGCCATCGTCCCCGCTGGAAACCAGGATGACATCCGCACCCCGGGACTTCGCGGGTGCAAGTCGGTCGCGGATGCTCTCTCCGCAGCTCTCGGTCATCAACGAAACCGATAGGATTTTCCGCCTCAACGCGGTATTCTTTGCAGGGCAGATTCCGCCTGATGATGGGGTATTACCGTATGTCGAATTTGGAACAGTTACTCGCTCGCTACAACGACGTTCGCCTTCTGGGACAAGCCAATGCCGTCCTGGGGTGGGATCAACAGTGCTACATGCCTCACGGCGGGGGAGCAGCCCGCGCGGCACAGACATCCGTCCTATCGCGAATCTCCCACGAAATGTTCACATCCCCAGACACGGGTGTACTCCTTGCCGCAGCTGAACAGGACAATGCTGGCTCTGATGTAACATCCAAGGATGCGCAAATCCTCCGCGTACTTCGCCGCGACTACGATCAGGAAACCAAACTCCCGACTGACCTTGTGGAAGCACTGACACGCGAGTCGATGCTGGCGCACGAAGTTTGGGTGGATGCACGCAAAAACGATGACTTTAAGACCTTCGCCCCAACACTGCAAAAGCTGTTGGACCTTGTACGACGGCAGGCTGATTGCCTTGGCTATGATGAGACTCCCTACGATGCGCTTCTCGATCGCTACGAGCCTGGGCTGAAGTCATCCGATGCTGCAAAAGTCTTTGATTCCATCAAGCCTGTTATCGCATCCATTCTCGCAAAGGTGCGTGCGACCGCTGAAATCGATGACTCTGTCCTACGCCGTGTCTTCCCAGAAGCACAGCAGATTGCCTTTGGCGAAAAAGTCGTCCGCTACCTAGGGTTTGACTTCAACCACGGAC
>CAIYBQ010000120.1 GCA_903924445.1 uncultured Armatimonadota bacterium
CGTGATGACAATATCTGCGACTGGGCGCGTATCCTGAGTAAACCCAGGCGTCGCCAGCGCGATTAATGCACTCGAAATTGCCAGCCGTCGTACCATATGCATCCTTTTACGATGTCCCACGACATCATTTGTCCTGTTTTCCCAATCCTGCAATATATGGATCAAGCCGCAGCTTGATTTTCAATCTAGCCCTATGCAGCCGAGTCTTGACTGCAGGTACCGTTAGCCCGCTCACCTGTGCCACTTCCTCGTAGGACATATTCTCCCACACGGAAAGCACGAAAACGTCCCTGTACTCCGGCGATAGCGCATCTACCGCATCCCGCACAAGCGTATCAAGTTCCTTATCTAAAAACAGCCGCTCCGGCAGCGCAGACCAGTCTGCGACATCCCGTGCCATTCCATCCTCATCATCCGTGCCGATCGGAGAATCCAGGCTGAACGATTCCCGTCCCCTCCTGCGATCCCGGACCTTGTACCAGTTCTTTACATTGTTATAGGCGATTTGGTACAGCCACGTAAAAACAAGCGAATCTCCCCGAAACTTTCCCCACGATCGCCATGCATTGACAAATGTCTCTTGCATGATGTCAGCGGCATCCTCAGGGTTTCCTACCATCCGCAAAATAAAGTTATAAATCCGAACTTCATGGGCCCGATATGCTGCTTCGAAGGCACGACGCTTCCGCGCCTCTGCCCCCCAGAATGGATAGCGTTCCGGGTATTGCTCCGGTGCAGCGTTCTGGTCGTCCAATGTTTCACTACCTTGGACGTTTCTCGCACCGAATGGTTTCGTGGCAATTCGCTTCCAGAACTGTATGGCCAGATGCAGATCTATGTGGCATCAGTAGTTGACCGTTCCCCGGATGAAAAACAAAGTATCCCGTTGGGTGCTTGTTTGTGCTGCTCCGAGAAGGAAGCGGGGCTGATAGCGACCTCTGGTACGGAATGTAAACAGCTCGTAGTTGACACCGTAGCTGTACGGCAGCTGACGACCTGCCTGACTCCGTGTAGAAAGACTTCGTGTGAGGTCGACACTAAACTTGTCAAATGGCTCATCAAATCGGCGGACAACCCGGAACGTCGCCAGGCCATCCGTTCCGTATGTGACATCAAGGGCATCGAGTCGAAACGTATCGCGCACACTGTTCGTGATTGGTGCAAACACACTCGGCACAAGGCCAGCCTCAAAGATTCGGTTACCAAATTCGCGGACTGCTTGGTCTGTATCACCACTAGCTATCAGGTCAAACTGACGCCTTGCGCCCAATAAATCAACGATCTGATTGCGGGTCAGACTTGGTTCAGCATCAAGGGAGAGCAGCTGGAGAATCTCTGTGCCTCCCACTGCCCCGATGTCGACCACCCCTGTAAGCTTTGCCAGAACGCGATATGTTTGCGATGTCGATGCGCCGGTGTTTGCGAGCACCGGATTTGCAAAGCGTGAATCGACGGCCCGGGTGCCGTTGCTATCGGCGATTCCTGTGATTCGCCCCTCAGCTACGACTCCTGCAAGGGTTGCCGTCGACTTGAGCTTCGACCAGTTCACCAGAACATCACCACCGCGGTTCACATCCAGACGGGCAAGCGGATACCGCAGCTGACCACCAGTGGTGATTAGGTTTGCCACAACGGTCGTGTCGACTAGGCTTCCGCCCACTGTTACATCCCCGCGACCACGTAGCTCAAGACCCGTTGTCGTGCTAGCAAACAGAATCGCCCGGGCATCGGTTGCGAGCTTTATTCCAAGTTTCCACTGGGGATTCACGGTAGCTGTTTTCGCACTGCCACCAGGAACACTTGGTCGCGGCACACGGAAAATGGCATCTCTTACTTGGAGCGGCTGATTGTCATCTGTTGAAAAGACAGGGTTGAGGATGTCACCCTTGACCCGGATTGTGCCATCAACCTGAGCGCTAAGCGCCTCGCCAAGACCAGTTGCACCCTTCAAGTCTTTGACTTCCAGCCAAGCTGTCAGGTTATTGATTTCGGGGCGTAGCGCGATGGCTTCGATTGCGAGCGCATATTGCCCGCGCAGGCGTGCGACGGGCTGGTTTGCCTCTGCCTTTTGGAAGAGCCGTGTAAAGTCCTCCAAATTGTCCAGCTGGACAAAGCCGTCGAGCTTTGCCGAACCTCCGGAGAGTTTGGGCTGGGATGGAGGCGATGCCAGAAAAATCTCTCCTCGGGTGACCGTCGCCCTGTTTCCGCTGAGACCAAATGCAACATTGCCTGACTTCAGAGCGCTGACCATTTGTCGCTTGCTCACTTGCGATGTCAACGCAGCGCTGACATCGGTGAGGGACACATTCCCGCCCAGCATAGGCTTGTTCAATGACCCAGTTACCGTAACCAAGCCGTTCAACTCGCCTGAAACATCAACAGATTTCCATTGCAGGGCATCTGCAATGGTCTTCAATTGAACCTTGGATGCAGACATTTTTAGCGATTGAATCGGCTTGTCAGGAATGATGCGCATCGCCTCGAGGCTGATTGGAACGCCTGCTGTCAGACTGATTGACTCATCAACATGCCTTGCCAAGGCGTCATCGATATAGACGTAGAGGTCTCCATTGTCATTGGCTTCTAATCTGGCGTTAAGGCGAAGTACATCGAGTTTGATACGCTCGCTGGATGATTTTTGCCAGACCAGATCATTCCCATCAATCGTGCCCTGAATCTGTGGCCGATCAGTCGTACCCTTGGCAACAATGGTGACGCTGTCCCATTTGCCAACTAATGGAATATCCCCGATGAATGGTTTGAACAGCTCCATGGATGGCTGGATGGATTCAAAAACCAGGTCCATCCCGTAGCTCTTATCCACCGTACCTTCGGGCAAACGCAGCGTTCCACGCCCGGATATTTCAGCTTCCTTGGAATTCAAGGACGCTTTTGTTATTGTCCAGACACGATTGGAAAGCGTTGCATCCAATTTTAGACTGTCAAACTTCGCAAGTCCAAGCGATGGTTTGTCCCCTGTCGCATCGATGGTAATGATTGGATCAACCCAGCGGTCGCCATCGTGGTGAAGCGTGATATCCGCTTTCGTGTCAATCTCAACGCTAAGGTTTTCAGGAATCTTGTCCGTCCACCCAGCGGGAGTAAGCTCGGTTGCGGGTAGAACCTTTCCAAGAGTCCTCAGCTCAGCGATGCACAGGCCAGCCACTGCCGCCGAAATTTGTAGCGTCCGCTCACCACCCAACCAGTCGAGTTTAGAGATGGACCACTGCGCTCCATAATCTGATGCCATCAATGGAGTCAAGTGCACATCCCAGCCGTAAGGACCATCTGCCGCGCTCACCCGCGCAGCGGTAATACCAATCGACTTTGCAGGCATCCAGCGGCTCGCACCGTATTGCAGCGCCTCGCGGACCTGAAGTTGGCCAGCCAGCGTGGGATGCTG
This sequence comes from uncultured Armatimonadota bacterium, assembly GCA_903924445.1. Taxonomy (GTDB): domain Bacteria; phylum Armatimonadota; class Armatimonadia; order Armatimonadales; family Armatimonadaceae; genus CAIRTT01. The sequence goes on from CAIYBQ010000120.1 coordinate 3,404, forward strand.
AAGCGTCCCGGAGATTCCGATGCGTGCTGAAACGCTGCCACCCACAGCCGCATCCTGACTAACACGATTCGCCAGGATACCAATATTCAAATTTTCTGTCGCCAGAAGCCCTGACAGGTTGCCTTCATTTGAGATGCTGACATCGCCAGTCACACGCCCAGCTTCGACATTTGCAGCGATGTTGGAGAGTGCCAATGTTTGGTTTTGCCAGAGGAATTGGGTGGATGCGCTCCCGATGCGATAATCGCCGAGGCCAATCGCCTCGAGCTCGACCCGTCCTTCCATGCGGAGCTGCTCTGCCGTGCCACTGACCCGTGCCGTCAGCTCACCAACATCCCCGGAAACATCCCAGTCCGCCTCACGCCAGCCAAAAGCCTTGCTGACCGCCTGATAGTCTCCGCTTTCATGCAGGATGCCCAATGCCCAAGGCATCAAGTCACCGCGCACCATCGGAATCAAACGTGCAATGTCAACATGCTTTCCGGTCACCGAGACATCAAATTGCGGCAAGTCGGTGCGGCCGCGAATCCGGCCCGTAACCACAACGTCCGCCGGGAGCCACGAGACGTAGAGCGGCTTGAGGAGATCAATCAAGAGGTTGCCCGATGAGTCGCTTATCCAACGGACTTTCTCACAACGAAGGGCATCCGCTTGGAGCACGCGGTTTTCAGCGATGACGCGAGGGTTCAGCACCACCAGCTCACTAAAGTTCAAGACCGGGCGCGTTAGGATTCCATCGATGGCAATGCGTCCGCTCGCAGTTCCATTGTCAAACGGAACGCCGACCACCATGCCTCCGGTGGCAAGGTCGATACCCGTAAACGCGCCTTCTAGAGCCAATGCCCCGGCATAGGCGAGCGTGCCAGAGACTTTAGCCATTCCGCCTGCACCAAGCACATTGCCCTGCAATATCTTGACACGCGCTGCATCTGCAACGACATCCGAGTGAAACACCGCCTCAGCCCCGGTTGTGACGGAGCGGGCTTTTCCATTTAGTGTGGCTCTGGATGCGATTACGTTTTTAGCAGCCGGATTATAGGTCCCATCTCCTTGAATATCTGCCGCGACATCAAATCCAACATCCTCTGCCTTGCCCTTGACCGCTATCTGAATATCGCGAAGTGTGAGTCCGCGCCCAGAGTAGCGGAAGCGGCTCAGACCGCTTGGTAAGTGGATGTTTGCATCCACCGGAATTCTGATCCGCCCGGCTTCTGCCAATCCAACAACGGTGGCTTCTTTTTCCGTTAGATGAACACGTGCAGTGAGGTTGACGGGAGCTTTGATAGCCTTTAGCTTGATGTTCTGGATAGTTGCATCGGCATCTACCGTAAACGCCCGGCCTTTCCACTCAATCAATGCCCGTTTTAGTGTGGCATCCCCAAGGTCGACACCGCGAACTGCTGTCGTGGGAATCCGTAAAACGGATGCTACCTTTCGTGTGGTGCACCGCTCGGCGGTAACGATAAGCCCACCGGATGTCTCGCCATTCATATCGACGAAGCCATTCATTTGCACCGGGATACCGGAAAGGCCCGCCCGCCCTGAGAATGCAACGAATTTATCTTGAATGTTGATGCTGGCATCAATGTTAGTGGCTTCCGGAATCTTCGTCTTCGGGAGGCGGATACTGGTTCCAGCGACACGCACATCCCCGGAAAGGGTTACCTTTGTCTCCGTGGCGACGATGTTAATGTCTGCGGTTCCGCGGCCACCCGCAATACGGATGGAGTTCTTCGGAAGCGCGGCGAGAGGCATCCAGTAATCAATCGCAGCATCCCGGCCCGTGATGTGGACACGTGTGGTTTGACCACGTCCGATGACCGGATGGTCAACAACGATGCCAACGCCGATCTCGCGACCGACGTGTGCACCATTTTCGTTATCAGCGCGCGCATCGCCCGAGAAGCGGCCACGGGTTGCGAGCAACCCGCCGGCATCGATGACTCCATTTACATGGACCAATGCAGTCACACGCGGATTCACTCGATGTCCGGCTAGAGAAAAATCAAGCAGGTCGACAGCGGCATCATCCAGCTCGACGCGTATATCAAGTGGCTTTGATGAGTCATCCACTTTCACCGGTTTCGACTTCAAGAGCTCTGCGATGATGAACTGGCCATCGGGTCTGCGTGCCAAAATGAGTGAAGGATGCTTTAGCTTCACCGTCATCACGACCGGCTTGAGGCGTGTCAGGTTTACCGATGCTGATGGCACCGAAAGGATGGACTTACCGCCATGGATGCGTGCTTCCGAGGGGAGGGTTCCAACACGAATGTCAGCGATGTCGAGGGCAAGCCCCTGTGGTGGAAGTGTGCCGGTGCGGATGACACGCAGCAGTGTTTTGCCAGAAAGTCGAAGCTTCCCGACGGAGACGGGACGCTTCATTGCGCGTGTAAGCTCTGCAGACACAATGGGTGCAGCGCGATCGAGGTGTCGGTTTGCCCGCTGGACCAGACTGGTGCCAACCCACAGCGCAAAGAAGCACGGGGGCAGCACCATTATCAGGAAAGCGAGCAAGCGGTAGCCCAGTGGAAGCTCCAGCTTGCGCAGTGGGCTACGGTTCAATCCGGTCCCTTAGACCACCGCGAGTGGCAGGTCAAGCCTACGTTTGCCAGGCATCGCCGGTCGGGATTCGTGCGAATCACGGACCTGATCAGCGAAGTCGATTGCATTGTAGGATGAGCGGACAAACGGGCCGGATGCGACATACGCAAAGCCCATTTCCTGTGCTATGGCCTTGTATTCATCGAAGACCGTCGGGTGAATATACTCGACGACATCGAGGTAACCCTTGCCAGGCTTTAGGTATTGCCCGAGGGTGACGACATCGACGCCGGCATCCTTCCAGTCGCGCAGGACTTCGATCACTTCATCTTTTGTTTCGCCAAGGCCGAGCATGATGCCGGATTTGGTGTAGATGGTTGGAGCGATTTCCTTGACTGTCCGGAGGAAGTCAATCGACCGCACATATTTGGCTTGTGGCCGAACGGTGCGGTAGAGGCGTGGAACGGTTTCCGTGTTGTGGTTGAAGACATCTGGGTGTGCGCTGCACACGATTTCGATCGCAAAGCGTCGTCCCCGGAAGTCGGGAGTGAGCACTTCGACGCTGGAGTCGGGGCACTTGACGCGCAGGGCCTCGATGACGGCTGCGATGTGGCTTGCACCGCCATCGTAGATATCATCCCGGTTTACACTCGTAACGACGACGTGCTTGAGTCCGAGGTCTGCTGCTGCATCTGCGACGCGAGCAGGCTCATCGGCTTCGAGCGGTGCCCCCCGACCGGTTTTGACGGCGCAAAACCGGCAGGAGCGCGTGCACGTATCTCCCATCACCATGAATGTCGCTGTGCCTTTGGACCAGCATTCTCCAAGGTTTGGACAGCGGGCTTCTTCACAGACAGTGACCAGCCTCCCGGTACGCATCAGGTTTTCGACCCGGTGTGTATCGCGTGAACGCGGCACCTTAATGGTCAGCCACTCAGGAATCCTTCGATGGACCTTTGTGGTTGCGGTGGTTCCATCCGCGCTGTCGATGACAGGAAGCTGCTCACTCACTTGTGTACCTTATGCCTTTGCCACCAGCTGGCGGAGAACGTAGGGCAGGATGCCTCCGTGGAGGTAGTATTCGACCTCAATCGGGGTATCGATGCGGAGCGTCAGGGCATGCTCAGCTGTGCTGCCATCCGCGCCATGGATACGCAATGTGACATCCATCATCGGCGTAATTCCACCAGCCAGCCCTACCAAGTCATAAGATTCGGTTCCGGTGATGCCAAGTGTCTGCGCACTCTCGCCATCCTTGAACTGGAGAGGCAGCACGCCCATCCCGACAAGGTTTGACCGGTGAATACGCTCAAAGCTCTGCGCAACGACGGCCTTGACGCCCAGCAGGCTGGTCCCCTTTGCCGCCCAGTCGCGGCTGGAGCCGGTTCCGTACTCGTGTCCAGCGAAGACCATTAAGCCGACGCCTTCGCCTTGGTACTGCATACAGGCATCGTAGATGTCCAGCTGCTGACCGCTTGGCTGATGCACGGTCACGCCGCCTTCGACACCTGGAACCATCAGGTTCTTGATGCGGACATTTGCGAATGTGCCACGTGTCATCACACGGTCATTTCCGCGGCGTGAGCCGTAGGAGTTGAACTCGCTGACAGGAACACCCTGCTCTTGGAGGTAGCGTCCTGCTGGGCTGGATGCCTTGATCGCTCCCGCAGGCGAGATGTGGTCTGTGGTGACAGAGTCGCCAAAGATAGCCATCGCCCGTGCACCGATCACATCGGCTGCGGTTCCGGACTCCATGGTAAAGCCATCGAAGTACGGTGGATGTTGGATGTACGTGGATGCTTCATCCCATGCATAGACAGTTCCAGCTGGACTTGGGATGTCTTTCCATAGCGGATTTTGGTCTCCGAGGTCTCCGTAGAGCTCACGGTAGACAGCCGGATCGGACGCGGTGTGGATGAGCGACGCAACTTCTTCATCGGATGGCCAGAGATCTGCGAGGTAGACAGGTGCGCCATCTGTGCCGGTGCCGATTGGCTCCGTGGTGATATCGACATTGACCGACCCAGCGAGGGCGTAGGCAACGACGAGCGGAGGCGAC
>CAIYBQ010000121.1 GCA_903924445.1 uncultured Armatimonadota bacterium
GTACATTAAGCCACTTGATCTCTCACAAGTGATTTATGGATGCAGAAGCGAGGTATGTTACTTTATGTGCATTTATGTGTACATATGTTAGTTGTGCCACTTGTTGCGACCAACTTATCAATAACTTAATTCGGAGTTAAAGTGTAATTATTGCATACTTATTTTTACTTATTTCTAATTATTTTTTAGCAAGTTCTACTTATGCTACTTATTTATAGTTACCTATAAATCAATGTGTTTTGACAGTCAGTCGATTTGCTCATGCGGTTGCACCGCTACAATGACACAGAACAGGCGAATTATCCGCTTAATTGTTGTGTGGTGTGACACAGTTGGAATCTTGAGTGCTGCACTTGCCTTGTACAAGGGAGTCGATTGGCCCGGCAAGCGGTTGCACCGCTACATTGATGTGATGCATCACCGTTGGATTACTGTGTGCTGCACTCCAAATAGCTCAAGGGGCCCTCTGCATATAGTACCAGCTTGCGAGACCCTAGCGATGCCGCGGCTTGTGACAAGGGTCACGACGCAAAAGCCTCGCGGGAGATACCGCAGTTGGTGCGAGGAAACTCGCAAGATAATGTTGATGCTCGATTGGGTCAGCAGGCACGCTCCATGTTAGTGTGTTCAGAAATTCATGTATGTGAAGCGGCTTTCATAACGTGTAAACCTTTTTATTTGCGGAGAACCGCATTGAGAGCATTTACAAGCGGGACTCCGCTTCAATAGCATTCGGCAAATGCATGACGGTGCAAATTGATGTGTTTCGTATGCCGCTTTTCTCACTAATCGTAAGTGCTGTAACTTATTTGGTATGCGGTAGTACCGCTTTTTATGCTTCCACACATCGTCCGCCCAACTCCACCACAGCACTTGAGTGCTACAACATAGTGGCAAGCGACTAGGCACCAGTTCGCTCGCTTGGACTTCGGCGACTCATGTGAGAAGAAGTTAGCGATGCAACAGATCATGTCATCTTCTGAGTGGCTGCACGGGCGTGCGGACGGGTCTGAGGCCGCTTGTGTGATCTCACTCACCACCGGTCCACGTCGTCTCCGCCAAACGATCTTGGCTGAGTACGGGTTTTAGCCAAGGTTGTATGGTGCAGCTAGGTTGACGTACTGAGCGGTGGCAAAGTTGCGTCCTATAGCCTGCACTTGAAGAATATTCAGCGCATCAGTCGATCATGCGGTGCAACCGCTTCCACAATGGATGATCAGTTGCAGTTACTCACATGAAACAAATGGATAAGATACATCACACAAGCGAGAACGCTTAGCTGCCATTGTAAGTCTTATCGATGTGAAGCATAAGTTAACTTGAGGAGCTCATCAGTCGATCATGCGGTGCAACCGCTTCCACAATGGATGGCCAATTGCAGCTCCTCATATGAAACGATACATCGCACAAACGAGAACGCTTAACTGCATCTGTAAGTCTTATCGATGTGAAGCATAAGTTAACTTCAGCCGTTTCAAAAACTGACTGCATCACACACTGTGATCAATCACAGCATGCGGATCAACCGCTTCCATTGTGGGCTCGCGTCAGCAATTTGCCAACACTGAGACACTCAGTATAAACAGCGGTCATGCCGCTTCCAGGAATAAAACAGAAGGGAACACAAGGCACAAGTAAAATGCCGAGTGCCATAACAGTAGCAATTTGTGAGGTATCGTTGCTTTGCCAGAGCCTGTAGCGGTGCCATGGATCCAACTCTGCGAGCTCGGATTGCCGCTGCCAAGTACGTCCTCCGGGAGAAAATTGTGCGGCACACTCGCGGCTTTCTGGCCTACAATCCACCGCAGTGATAGACGTGCTCCGCACTTTGCAATTCACGTCGGACAACGCAGCAGACGTGAGTGCAGCGATTGCTGGCGTTGAGTGGGCAGAACACGACTTGGTCAACGTGCTGGAAGCTCTTCACAAACAAATTGGCGGCTGCCGTGGCAAGGCGAACAGACGGCAGTCGCAATCATTCGAGCACTTTGTCCACTACGGCACTGAGGCGTTCTGGAAGCATGTCTTGTCAGAATCAGCTACCGTCGGCAACGATTGTAAACTTCAGTGCATCTTCGACTTATGTGCTGCCCTCGGTTTGCGGAATCCAACAGAGCCATGCCTGAAGTGGATGACATCGCTGTGGCTGCGTTTGAAACTGACACCAGACGAGCTGGCTGCAATGCCGCAGTACGACAAATCATTTGAGCTGACAGACGTAAAACGGCGATGGAACAAATACAAAGTGAGGCTTTCAGAGCCGATGGTGTACTTTGACGTCTTGCCGGAGTTGCCTCACGAGTATCAGGCCAAGTGCCCAGAGGTGTGGGCAGCGGTCTACACTGCGGCCGCTGGCCTTCCGACGACTTGCAAGATTAACATTCAACAGCTGAGGTTCTTTGACTTGAGCTATGGCTGCAGAGGTGGAGACTGCAGGGTTGCGAAACCATCATCTTCGCACGGGCTCGTGCCCCTGCAGGTGCCTGTGCAAGCGACCGGCATGGAGGCCATGTTTTCGAATTTGATGAGGTCTCAGAGCAGAATGCTAAAGCTGGCATTGAGTGCGAAAAGCCATCAAGGAGGTGATGCCGCCCTGCCGATCTTGTTCGCTCCGGAAACGACGTGTCGGAGGCAGTCAGTAGGATTCAGGTCTTGCTTTGCCACGAATTCTATTCCAGACGAACGCCTAGCACTTACCGGAAGCGGTGCGAGGATCACTGAGCTGAGTGAGGCAGCCTCGCAGTCTCTGGATAACGAGTCACTGCCACTGGCTGCCGATGCATTGGCAATTGCTGCCGTCCAGTCCGTGCAACCGACTGCGGCAACAAGAGCACCAATTGCTGATCAGATGTGGGCTGCTTCTAATGTCGATGAAATATTGGACTCATTCGTGGAGCGGAGAGCAGCATCAACAGCAGCAGCCCGCAAACGGCCTGCAGCAGCCGAGCCAGAGACTCCGGAGCCAGAGACTCCGGAGCCGGATCCCCTCCAAGTAGCAGAAGTGAGTTCGAAGAAACAGAAGAAGCGGCAAGTTGCTGCAGTGGAGACGCCTGCGGTTGCTTCAGTGAAGACGCCTGAGGTTAAGATCGAGCCGCCGGCTGGTGATGTTCTCGTGCTGGGGTGTGCGAAGTGCAGAGGCAGCCACAATGGATGTGCCCAGTGTCGTAGCCCAAGCTTCAATGGCAAACGCTACAAACGATAGATGTTGCGCAATTGGTCAGTCTGCTGTGGGATTGGACGTCGCAGCTATGTGCAATTCACGTGGGGTGTGGTGTGGGCCGCTGCCGTGCAGAATCGACAGCGATGTGCTGGGTCGTTGAAATGGGCTGGGCAACTCGTCAGGGTCGGTGAACGCTTCCAAACATGACTAATGATGGTAGGTCCTTTCGATTGTAAATGAAGCGTCGTCCAAGTACAGTGTACAAAGCATTCTAAAGTATATGACTGTTCATTTGCAACAAATCAAGCGGTAACCGCTTCCACGATCAACAAGACTGGGGTGTGTGCGAGTAGAGTTGTAACATGCTTCCAAGATCAGGATGTGTGTAAATATGCCA
>CAIYBQ010000122.1 GCA_903924445.1 uncultured Armatimonadota bacterium
AAACCCTTGGCTGGGGTGGCTTCTGGGCGTGGGATCCTGTTGAAAACACATCGATTGTTCCCTGGTTCCTCCTCACGGCCCTTATCCACGGATTAGCGCTTCAGGCCAAGAACAACAGCTTCCGTGTCAGCAACTTCATTACGGCAATCCTTCCGTTTGCAGCGATGAACTATGGCACCTTCCTGACACGAACCGGTATCCTCGCAGATTTCTCCGTGCACTCGTTCAGCTCACTCGGCCCGGATGCTTATTGGGTGATGCTTAGCGCAATCATCCTGTTCACAGCAGGCCCAATCGTTCTGACCATTGTCCGCTGGAAGGATATTCCTAAGGATAAGGTCAGTGCAGATCCAGTGTCCCGTGAAGGTGGATTTGCCTTCGCCAGCATCCTGATGAACATCATGGGTATTGCAGTCGCGGTCGGAATGTCCGCGCCACTTATCACCCGTGTCTGGATGAAGCAGGGTTCCGCACTTCAGGCGGACTTTTACAACCAGATTGGCTTCCCGATCGCGATCGTCGTCAACCTGATGATGTCCCTGGTTCCTTACCTCGGCTGGAAGAAGGGCGATGTACCAGCGGCGTTCAAGCGCTTGTTCAAGCCTTATCTTGCTGCGATTGCTATAACACTGGTAGTGACAGTGGTGTCCTTTGTGACCCACCACCGTGCACCACTGATGGTCCTGTTGTTCGCAACCAGCGCCCTTGCCATCTGTGCAAATGTCGTTCTCATCCTCCCCCGCATGAGAACAAAGACCGCACAGCTGACCGTCGGTGGATTTACAGCGCACACCGGTGCGGCGATGGTCCTCGCAGGCATCTCCATTCTTGTCGCCTTCCAGTACAAGAAAGAAAAGATTGTCCTGATGAAGGACAGCGCACAGTTTGTGGATGGCTACAAGCTGACATACCTTGGACATTCCAAGCAACCGTTTGACAAAACCAACACCATGAAGATCAAGGTGGAGGAAGGCAAGTCATCGTGGATTGCCGAGCCAAGCTACTACTTCGCACCATGGGAAGGTAAAGACACCCTCTTTGCAAACCCACCGGCCATCAACCGCCACATTCTGGGTGACACCTACATCGCACTTGGTGGCGACACCAATGAGATCATGGATGACCCGGACCGTGCAGACACGCCGAACAATCAGTTCTCACTCAAGGTTGGTGAACCCAAAACGATTGGTGACTACACCTTCAGCCTGATGAATGTCTCCTTCGATGAAAAGGCTGCAGCGGCATTCCGATCGAAGGATGAGAAGGCATTCAATGCTCTTCCAGAGATCCAGCTCAAGGCCATCGTCAGCGTGAAGTATCAGGGTCAGGAAGTCCTTGCGACCCCGATGATTCGTCAGGGCAAGAAGAGCGGCACGTACTCCGATGTCGTGACAATCCCTGGACCACGCGAAAATGTCATCCTCCGGTTTGTTCCACCTCCAACACCGGATCAGGTTGAGGAGATGCAGGGAGCGTGGTTGAGCGCGGTTGAAGATGCAAAGAAAGCCGGACAGCCTGGTACGCCAGCATTCCAGCAGGCACTGATTCCTAGCGTCTTCCTAAAGCAACAGGCAGAAACCTATCAGCAGCTGGCAACCTTCCAGGCGCTGCGGTTTGAGACCTGGAATGCACCTGATCCAGGCGAAATGGCAGTCATCGAGCTGTCCACAAAGCCGATGATCTGGCTGGTCTGGCTGGGCTCTGTTCTCTACAGCATTGGTGGTGTGATTGCATACCGCCGCCGCTGGAATGAGCTGGTCGCATCCAACGAGTAATGCCAGCTGTGAACACTGACTGGAGCGCCTTTGAAACGGCGTTCCGGTCCTGCACCAAGTGCGAGGCGGCCGGGTTTATCCCGGCCGCTCGTCCTTTAACATTGATATCGCCTAAAGCAAAGGTCTACCTCGTTGGCCAGGCACCTAGCCGAACCGACCACGAAACGCATGGCTTTTACGTTGGGCCAGCTGGGGAAAAGCTAAAAGGCTGGCTGGTAAGCGCGGGCTTTGCCCCAGATGCCCTTGGCACAACGATTTATGCAACCGCAATGACGCGCTGTTTTCCTGGGCGTAAACAAGGGATGTCCACCGACCGGGCACCAAGCCGCGCTGAGCAAAAGCTTTGCTCAACTTGGATGGACTGTGAGCTTGCGCTACTCGACATTCGATTGATCATCCCGTTCGGCGCAATGTCCATTAATCGCTTTCTTGGCGCTGGTCCGCTGACGGAACGCATTGGGAATGTCTTCGACTATCAAGGCATCCCGGTTGTACCGTTGCCACACTCCAGCGGTGCATCCACATGGTTGAATTCGCAAGAAAACAAAGGCCGCCTGACAGCCGGACTCGATGCCATCGCCAGCATCCGCTGCACACTCCAATAACAACCTGTTAGCATAGGAATCATCATGGATATCACACAGATTCTCCAATTCGGCTCAGCCCCAAAGCGCCTACGTGCGATCGCTTTTGTCGAGGGCATCAGCTACCTGCTGCTCCTCTTGATTGCGATGCCGATGAAGTATCTCCTTGGTATAAAGCTCGGCGTGACGATTGTTGGAGGCATCCACGGTGCACTCTTTGTCGCATTTGCCTTTATGACACTCCACGCGATGATTGCATACAAGAAGGGCCTCTTCTGGGGAATCAAAGTCGGGTTTGCGAGCATCATCCCACTAGGGACTTTCTTTCTGGACAAAGACATGAAAGAGCTTGTTGAGAAACATGGCTAGTGATAGAGATTGCGAGGTAGCCCCTGCCATCAGGTCAACAGGCATCCGGGTGAGCGGAATTCCGGTAGCATAGAGCATGCGACTCATGCTCGGCCTGACAGTGCTGTCAGCTACCATCGGTGTGGCCCT
>CAIYBQ010000123.1 GCA_903924445.1 uncultured Armatimonadota bacterium
GCAGGATCGTTCTCAACACGTGCGCTTGGCGCATCGGCTTCGAAGTCAGGTACGAGAGGATTCTTCTCCAAGCGGCGCCCCTTCGGCGTGATGTAGTCCGACAATGGAATCTGCAGCTCAAAGCCATCGTTGAGCGGGGAGAAAATCGACACCAGAACCGCACCCGCGGATGGCTTGCCAATCAGCGTCGCGCCACGCTCCTCACGGAGGACGGCACTGGTGATCTCGGATGCACTTCCGCTACGGCGGTCAATCAGCACAAAGATGCGTCCCTTGAACGGAGGAACCTTCTGGAGGCGCGTCTTCGAGCTTGGGCCAGCCCACTTGGCAACCGCTGTTAGGTCTTTCGCATCCCCGCCAACTTCACTCGCAAAACGCTCAGCCATCTGACGTGTGACATTTGTACCAACGGGTGTATCCGGGTTACAGAGCAGCGCAAGCAGGTGATTGAGGTTGCTGACAAGGCCTCCACCGTTGCCGCGGAGGTCGATGATCAGATTCTTTGCGGGAGCAGCATCGGTTAAGAGCTTTTCGACCACGGCGCGGTCATAGCCTCGGGTAAATGACCACAGCTTGAACAGCGCGGTTTCTTCATTGACCCACTTCAGGCTGGGGCTGCGATCCGTGCTGAACTGACCACGCAAAATCATGCAGTAGCGTTGTTTACCGGTGCTCGGACGGAGAACCGTGAGCAGGGATGTCTCATTAATCTCAGCACTTGGTATCGCCGATGCCTTGGCACCTTCGATTTCAGTGATGATGTCGCCGGCTTCGAGACCAAGCTTTGCCGCCGGGCTGTCTGGAACAACTGCGGAGATCGCAAGGCCGCGGGCCTCCGGGAGCGCCGAAAACCCGAAGCCAAGCTGCGTCCCGGTACGGCGCTGCTCCGCGGCTTTTGGCGTGAACAAGCGGATATGCGAGATGCCAAATTCACGTAAGGCGGTGTTTACAACATTTGTAAATGTCGGCAGGGATGTCGCCTTATCGAGCTCACCTTTTTGTTTTTCGAGAAAAGCCGGCCACTTGGCAAAATCCACACCGGGTACAAAGGCACGCGTGCTAACCGTTTGCTGGAGGCGCTCCAGAGTGCGCTGCTTTAGTTCGGGCGTGATGGACTGTGCGTTCACAGCCTGTGTGATGGCTAGCGAGACCGCTCCGAAGGCGGCGATGCGTGTCCATGGATGCATTCAGAGACTCAACTTTCACATTCAGATGGATTCTGCCGCATAGACGCTGGTCTGCGACCCGACGTTCATCTGGGATGCACTTTGCGGATAAATCGTGCACAGATAATACCGGCAAGCGGGACTAATCCAATGCCGCGGCTACAAATACAGGTGCAGCGACATCCGCCTCGGAAAGCACCGAGTACGTGGTTCCGGCAGCCGCGATTCGCGATGCGACATCCGAGTCGAAGCACCGGAGGACCATTCTCAGCGGTGGATGGACTTTCTCTGGATGCCGTACCTGCCATTCCTCCAGCAGTGATTGGGCGACGAGTCCGATTTCAAGGTTCAGTGCATCCACAGATGTTGTTGCAATAAGCGTACTGGCTCTGTCGATACCAGCGCGCGCAAGTACAGCCGGCATCGTGGCATCTCCACTAATGATTGGGATTTTTGAGACGGGCAGCAGATCGCGCACGACGGTCTCTGAGCCTTCGATGACGACGACATCGATGCCGTGTTCGACGAGCTGATTGGCAACTGCCTGGCCAACCGTCCCATAGCCGCAGAGGACAACATGGCCGGATTTTCTTCGTGCAGCGACCTCTGCGCGGGCCACGATTGTTCCTCCCGCAAGCAACCAGTTTGTAAACAGGGATGAAAACACGGCGATGTTTACAACACCGCCAACCATCAGGAGAATGCCGGCAATCTTGGCTACGAGCGGCGCATAACGGAGACTATAGTCGCCAAAACCGACGGTAGTTACGGTTGTCGTAGCAAAATACATCGCTTCTACCCACGGGATTCCCAGTGTTACATGGAAGATCACGATGCTGGAGACCATGATGGTGCAAAGGCTTAGCGCAAGAAAAACGATGTCTCGTTTCCTCGGTGTGAGCGAGATCGATGGTCGCTGACGCCGTCGCGGATGCGTGATGGAATCAGGACTGCCATGGTTTTGTCGTACCGCTTCTGTAAAGGCAGCAGCAGCCTCAACGGCCGGGCTGAGCACCCTGTGAATGCCGAACTCGCGTTCCAGCCGATTCGAAAGGCGTTCGTTGCTGGAACGCATCACCACACGGACATTGGGGACCGATGCGCGGAGTTCCAAGGCGACCTCAAGGTTCAATGCATCATCTGCGGCAGTTAGGATAGCGGCATCCAATGCGTAGAGGTTGACTTTTGCCCGGACGGTCGCATCCCGCATGTCGCCCTGAATAATGACCGCTCCGGCTCGCTTAGCCACATCCAGGCGGTCATTCCGTGTCTGCGTGTCGGTGATGACGATTACATCCGCGCCACGGATACACAGCAGCTCGACTACTTTTAATCCGAAGCGTCCAAGTCCACAGACAAGCACATGTTTTGTCATGGGTAAGTGTACCGTTTAGGGGAAAATGTGTGGTTTTGATTGATGGTGTTTGATGTCCATAAAGCCCGGCGTCACACCCGCGGCGTGCTGCTGTCTTGAAATGCATTTCCCTTAAAAATAGAAAAACACGCCCAACACA
>CAIYBQ010000124.1 GCA_903924445.1 uncultured Armatimonadota bacterium
GATTTGTTTGCGCAGGGGTAGGCGGGCTGTCGCAGGCCGCCTGAGAAGCGACAAAATTCTCGGTGTAGGGGCAGGCCTCGGTACCTGCCCGTGGGTAGCGATTGTCGAAGCGCGGTTGTGGGAGTTGATTCGACCGAGGTTCAGGCTTGCGCGGTGGATGTTCCGCAGTCGTGCCTATGCCGGCGGACGCCTGGCTGGAATCTAAGCGAAAGGCTTACTTGGGTACGCCTTGACGCACGCCCACTCCACATTCCACCACGCATCGCGTAAAGGCTGGCTTTTATACGATGAAAATGTAGTCAGAGAGTTCGCTATTCGAATTCATGAACTTCTCCGCGTAGGGGCAGGCCTCTGTGCCTGCCCGTGGGTAGCGATTGTCGAAGCGCGGTTGTGAGAGTTGATTCGACCGAGGTTGTGGCTTGCGCGGTGGAATGTTGAGCGAGAGGGCACAACGGCCATCCCCTACACAGAATCTATCTATATCCACTAAACCGTTGGCGTATAAATACAAAACTGGCTCTGCCGGAAGGAGACTAAACTTCCTGCAGAACCAGTTGCTTTCAGACCTGTCAAGGGGAGACTAAACCCAGACAGGATCTGCTTGACGTGCTCAGTTAGCGCTGAACAGTCAAAGTGGCGGAACGCGTTACACCGAGAGCTGTACCGCTGATAACGGTTGTTCGGTTCGTCGTTCCTGTGACCGATGTTACAGTAAACGTAACAGTACGTGCACCAGCAGGCACAGTGGCCGTTAGTGGTACACGAGCTGCTGCGGTATTGCTCGATGCAAGATTCACAACAAGCGCCGTTGGTGTCACTGCACTCAGCGTAATCGTTGCTGTGGAGTTTGCTCGCCCACCACGCACCGATGTTGGACTGAGCGACAGTGTATTGAACGTCACCGCTGCGACAGCTGGGTTTACCGTCAGCGTCGTTGTCTTGCTGACACCAAGGGACGATGCTGTGATCACCGCTGGTGTGCTTGCAACGACCGATGTTGTACTAATGGGAAATGTCGCCGTTGTTGCTCCTGCAGCAACCGTTACGGATGCCGGTACAACAGCAGCCGCAGAGCTGCTCGTAAGCGTAACGACAACACCTCCAGCAGGTGCCTGTGAGCCAAGTGTTACCGTTCCAGTAGCAGCTGTTCCCCCATTGACGCTGACCGGGTTCACACTCACCGTCGACAACGAACCAAGTGGAAGCGAAAGCGTCTTTACGGCTTCCGTGTTTCCAGCGATGTCGGTGCTGTAAGCAGTAACCGTATGAACGCCGTTGTCCAGTGTAATCGGACCAGAGTAAGCCGCTGCCGGTGCACCATCTACAGAGTAGAACGTTCCGGCAAGCCCAGATGTCGCATCCGTGCCGCTGATAGCCACACTTGTGGATGTCGCTCCAGGCGTCGCCGTGATGGTTGTTACCGGTAGTGTCTTGTCAACACGCACCGTCATCGAGCCAACCGGAGACACATTTCCTGAGTTGTCGGTGGACCAATAGGCAATGGTCGCAATGCCATCCGTGGAACGAACAACGTTTGTTGTGCTTCCCGCACTGGTCGTCGTTGTGCCAGCGTTAATCGTGTACTTGATATCCCGGATGCCACTACCACCGACATTGTCAGTACCCGTGATCGCAACCGTTACGTTAGCGTTGTTCCAGCCAGCCGCATTTGCGGTTGCAGGTGTTCGGACTGCGTTGACCGTTGGAGGGATAGCCTCGACATTTGTCCCAAGCAGAGCGTTGTATGCACTGATGATGCCTTCTCTGCCAACCTTACCAGCAAGGTTAGCCAATGGCTTGGTGCTGCTAAGGATGGCACTGCGAACCTGAGTAGCCGTCCAGCCAGGCATCTTGCCACGAAGCAATGCAGCGAGACCGGTTACATGCGGCGCCGCCATCGATGTACCGCTGATCGAGTTGTAGCCATTTGGCTGACCTAACACGGTCAGTGCTATCGGCCAAGTGCTGAAGATGTTGGAGCCAGGTGCGCCAACATGTACCGTCGCAACGCCAAAGTTTGAGAACACTGAAAGCGTTCCCGTATTGGTGGTGGATGCTACATTCACCATATTGGAGAGGTTGTAGCTCGCTGGGTAGGAAAGGGACACATCGATGTTCAGCGCACTGTTACCGGCAGCAGCGATGAAGAGGTGATCTGCAGCACCAGCATTTGTGATGGCCTGCAGGAGCAGTGAATCGAACAGACCGCCTCCCCACGAGTTATTCGACAGCTTGATGCCATTTGCGGTGCAGTAGTCAATCGCCTTGATGGCATTGGCTGTAGTTCCACTTCCTGTATCAGAAAGGAACTTCAGTGGGACGATTTTTGCGTTCCAAGCGACTCCTGCCACACCAATGCCATTGTTACCCTTGGCGGCGATGGTTCCAGAAACGTGTGTTCCATGACCATTGCCATCCTGTGGGTTGTTTGTGTTGGTAACGAAGTTCCAGCCACGAACATCATCGATGTAACCATTGCCATCATTGTCGATGCCATCGTTCGCAATCTCACCTGGGTTGTTCCAGATGTTGCCCTGGAGGTCTGGGTGATTGAAATCGATTCCCGTATCGATAACCGCTACACGGTAGTTAGGATCGCCAGTGTAGATGTCCCAAGCTTGTGGAGCATCGATGTCATTGAGCTGGCTGGCGGTATTGTTCATCCCCCAAGTGCTTCCGAACAATGGATCGTTAGGCGTAATCTGCGTTGTAACAATGTAGTTGAGGCCTGCCCGCAGGACACTCGCCTCTCCCTGAAGGGCTGCCATCGCAGCGACTGGGTCGCCGTTTGCAACATGGATGAGCGCAAGGCCATCCACGATCTTGTACTTGTCAATCGCACCCAGCCCGACTTTACGGCAGCAGCCATCTTTGTCGTCATCGGATGCATCCGTGCGGAATTGCACCAACAAGGTATTCGGATCGTACTGTCCACCGCCGGCAAGTACCTTGTAGCGGTTGTTGCCCATGTTCTGCTTCTGCGTCGCTGCATACGGCGAAATAGTCTGGGCTTGGGCGGTCGACGCTAACGACGCGACACCAAGTGTCATTGCCAAAACGGCTGGAACGCTGCGGAAGCAGCGCACCAATTTAGTCTCTGTATTCAATTTTTTAGTCTCCAAACAAACCAACAATGAGTATGGTTTACGTCCGAAAACAGGTAACTGCAACAGTGTAAAACCCGCATTAAGACGGGATACAGGCTAGTTAAGATACTGGGAAAAACACACTCTGCGAGGCCTTACGGCAGATTCAAATAACCTGCCTCACCAGCGTTAACTTCAGTAAACAAGAGAAATATTACGTACTTATTTTAGAAATAGTCTAAGTTAAGTTCACTAAACATTGTAAGTCTGAATACCAACCACTAAACGAGCCAAAATTCACCCTGGGTAACCCCGAAAGTAGCCTTAGAAAGGGACTATTTCCAAGGTCCTAAGCAACATCATCCGCGAGAATTTTCTCGAATTCCAA
>CAIYBQ010000125.1 GCA_903924445.1 uncultured Armatimonadota bacterium
CCAATCACAGACCCGATGCTCGGATAGACCATCGCAGGATTGGGTGTCCACCCGGTCAGCAACAAGTGGCATGCACGCTCGTGGGCACCTTCCGCATGTGCAACGGTCCGGATGATGGTGCTTCGGTGGAGCTGCTTAGCCGTCTCTGGCATGAGCTCACAGATGTGTGTGCCAGTGACATTGGTTGGAATCGAGCCAAAGGTGCTCTTCACCCCACTTGGCGCATTCGGCTTTGGATCAAATGTGTCGTATTGACTTGGACCGCCATCCAGCCAGATGAGGATGACCGATTTGGCTTTCGCACCATTTCCCTGATGCGTTGTTGCAGCCTGTGCTTCAAGTGCAAGCACATCGGAGAGCGAGAGGTGCATCCCGAGAATTCCGAGCGTGCCAACTTTAACAGCATCCCTGCGGCTAACTTTTTCTGAACATGCGTATGACATCAGCCCACCCCTTCCTTCCGACTATCGGTTCAGCGCTACTTGTTGAACACAAATTCTTCGGCATTGAGCAATCCCCAGAGGCAGTCCTCAAGGGCCACTTTACGGTCCTTTTGCTCCCGGATATACGCTAGCATCCGACTTTGCTCACTTGCCGTCGGATAACGGCAGAGCGTACCAAGGTACAGCTCTTCAATAATCTGCGAATCCTGTGCATACTCTGGAAGCTTTTTGGCTTGCTCCATGAGTTGCATGACCTTGCCATTCCACTCGGTGACTTTGTAGTGGACAAACCCGCTGTTGATGAGGTGAAGAGCTTGTGAGAGATTCGGCGCATCCGAGCGCTCACAGGTACAGGCAACCTCGCGTTTTGGACGGCCAAAGGTCTCGAGGAAGTAGTTCTGGATTCGGCTGTCACGAATCATCGTCGCCCGGAACTCTGCCGGATATGGGTAGAAGCGCTCGGGACGACCGGTTGCGACGCCGATGGCATCTATCATTGCCTCCGCCGGCAAGCGGCGCGGGTAAGCCCGCGCGAAGTAACGTGTATCCTTTCGGTTCCCCGGCAGGATGATGCTACTCCGCTGATACGCCTCCGATGTCAGTATCAGCCGTTCCACGGCGCGGACATTGAAGCCCGATTTGATGAATGCATCCGTCAGCGCCGTGAGAAGTACCGGATTGCTTGGAGGATTCGAAACGCGGAAGTCATCGGTGGAATCCACAATTCCCACCCCAAAGTACTCAGCCCAAATGCGGTTGACAGCAACTTCGGCAAAGAGGCGATTCGATGGACTGGTGAGCCAATCGGCAAGAACAGCGCGGCGATCCTGGTCATCGGGAATTGTCAGATTCGCGCCACCAAGTGCCCGCAGAGGCATCGGCTTACCGGTCTTTGGATGCGTGACCTCCCCGCTCTGCCGAACCATCACGGAGACTTCCCCAAACTCCGGTCCATATTTATGCTGAAAGCGCGCAAAAAACGCGGCAAAGCTGTAGTAGTCGGTTTGTTTCCAGCGCTCAAATGGATGGTTATGGCATTTGGCACAGCCGATACGTGTTCCAAGGAATGCCTGAGCGGTCGTCTCGGCAAGGTCTGGCGGGGTGTTTGCGACGCGGTAGAAGTTGGCGGGGCCGGTCCGGTAGGTTGACCCCTTGCTCGTCAGGAGCTCCCGTACAACTTTGTCGTAAGGGACATTGCTTGCGGCCTGTTCCTCCAGCCAGCGCGAATAGGTGTCCGCACCTTCCTCACTGAGGAACTGGCCATTTACGCGGAGGAGATCCGCCATGCGGAGAGCGCGGTATTGAGCGTGCTCACGCCTTGCGAGCAGCTGATCAATCAGCTTTGTGCGTTTATCCGCTCCTGTGTCAGCAAGAAATGAACGCGTTTCAGCGACCGTTGGCAGAAGGGCCAGTGTGTCGAGGTAGATGCGCCGTAGGAAATCATCATCGGATGCCCGTGGACTTGCAACAAGGCCAAGGGTATTGATCTTGTCAAGAACAGCGATGTCGATCGGATTCCCACTGCTAGGCGTACTCGTGGCCGTTTTCTGGGATGCTTTGGCATACGGGACAGTAACGCGTACTGTGGTGACTTCACCGCTGTACGAGACCAAGATTGTGCCGTCCCCGGGACCATGAGTACTGACATTTCCATCGGCATCCACGGCGGCAACCGCTTCGTTCATCGCTTGAAAGCGCGCCGTGGCGGTTACATCCCGGGTATAGCCATCCGCGTACGTAGCGACCACAGTCAGGGGAATCTGTATACCAGCTGCCTGAGGACCGAATTGTGATGGGGTGACATCGAGCCGGGTGATGTCAGCGGTTTCTGCAGAGGCACTCGGAGCACCGAGCTTTAGCCACTGTTCGATGGTTTTATAGGCATCGGATGCCGGGTCAATGACTTTTCCCCCGCCGTGTTTCAACTGCCCAGTGGCTTTTTTCAGCAGGAGTACTTCCGCTGGTGAGGTGCCTGCTATCCGTTTGCCGCTTGCATCTTTTGTGATTTGCTCGTGGTCATACAAGGCATCCCAAGCGCGGAGGGAAAGCTTAAAGCCACCCTTACCCCCTTGCTGACCATGGCATGCGCCCTGGTTACAGCCGACTTTCGTTAGGAGTGGAAGGACATCACGCGTAAAGTGGGCCGGCACACGGGTCAACATCGCGACATTGGTTGCCGCAAGCTGATGAACCTCAGCCTTGGCAGGCGATGCCAGCGCGAGAATGGTCGCGATAAGTCCAATGATTCCATTTCGTAACGCGGCGTTGCGTTTCATTGTGGCTCCGGGTAACAGCACAGTCGACAGGCGGTGGAATTATGTCAAGCCTATCGCCGTGGCTACAAGGCTGCAATTACAAACGCCCTCCTTCATTGAACCAAGGAGGGCGATTTGTCGACTGTGCGTCAGGAGGGCTTACTCCTGATTGGCATCATCTTCTTCTTCAACGAGCTCAAGCACGGTAACACCAGAATACTCGAGGTGTGCTTCTGCCGAAATGACATGCATGTTCTCGACCGTGTACTCACCTTCTTCGAAGATAGGGAGGATTTTGTACGACAGGACTTCGCCATCCCCGGGAACCAACCCGGCAGCATGACACTCATCCACGAGGTCTGTCAGGAACCAGTCATCGAAGGATTCCGTTTGCAGCAGCTGCTGGAATTCAGCATCGCTTGCCGCAATCCGGTCTAGCTCACCCGTACCGGTGTTGAGCCAATAAATGATGCCATTGTCATCCTCAAGAAAGAAGTCCCCAAGCCGGGACATCATGACGATCGAGATGTCATCCTCAAAAATCCACGACCAGTGGTTGATCAGCGCATCAACGATTTCATCATTTGGCTCGAGGATGTAGCGGTCGAGAGAAACCTCTTCCGTCTCAGGGGTTTGTTCGTTCATAAACTATTGTATTGGCTTTGCGCGCATTTACGATAGTGCTTCGATGTCAATCCTTAATGGAAACTGGCACAGTTACGGTGAAGCTTGCGGGTGGATAGCACGTGGTTTCATTGCAGCCCTGGGCATAGAACTTTGCGCCAAAAGCTGCTTTGCCGGGCTTTGCGGATGGTTTGACGGTAAAGGGGATGGTTACGACGACGGTTCCCTCGTGGACTTTTGCGCCCTTGACTGTAATGGGAAGTGGCCAAACAGGCTTTCCGAAAACCACACCTGGGACCTTGATGGGTGTGACTTTTGTTGCGGTCAGGAAAGGGTCTCCGGGGTTTGGGTCGTAGATGTGGAATGTGTCTTCGACGGCCAAGCTGATGAGCAGTTTTCCGGATGCGCCGCGGCGCAGAGTGGAGGGTTCAACCGTGGTTTTCTGGGATGTGATGAACTTTGGAAGTTTAAGACGTGAGACTTCCTTGTCGGTTCTTGCCTTCTGTGCGGATACAGGTCCGCTGAGCTGGAGAAAACCGATGCATGCCATCAACATTGGTAACGTTCGCATGGATTTGTGCATTGCTAAGTATTCCCTGAAATAGAAAACCAGCCCACAGAAGGTTCTATGGACTGGCTGATCTGTGACTGTGTTTTAGATTACTTGGTGACGGACGCGATTGCTCCAGCCAGAGTCTTCTGACCAGCGGCATCACCGCCGAGGTTTACAAATGACTCAGCGACCTTCCAGTTTTTGTAGACATAGACAACATTCTTCGTGGATGCTGCTGTGTTAATTTTGTATGCAGAAACTGCATCGTCTTTGGCATCGAGAACGGCCATGCCGACGCCAGCGAGCTCAGGCTTCTTTGCGGCTTCCGCAACTGCAGCCTCGATCGCCTTTGCATTCTTAGGTGTTGTCAGGAAGACAACCAGTCCTTTGAATTCTTTTGCCTTGTAGGTCTTCATCGCGGAGCTGAGCGTGCCTGCAATGCCGGCAACATTGGTGAGGGAGTCACCGTTTACCCAGACCTGAACCTGTGGGCGGTTCTGGAAGGTGCATGGGAAGCAGTCGGTCGATCCCGCGAGAGGACCAGCGAGGTGCTTTGGATGAAATGGTGTAACGGATTCACCCTTCTTCAGACCGCCACCGGGCGCAGCAACTGCCATCACGGCCGCGAAGCCAGCGATCATCGTAATCAACCCAAGAGTCTTCATCATGAGATGTCTTCTTTCAATAGATGTTGTCCGCCGAACGCGAACGCGCAGTTTTCATAACGATGTAAACCGGGTGTTAGTTCCCAAGGTTCTCATTTAGTCCTTTAGCATCACTTCAATCACCGGTACACAGGTATCCGGCTTGAGAACAGGCAGGCGGAGTGCGGTGCCGTTGTACGCGCGCTTTTCGCCACTGAAATCGTGTTGCCAGGCCTCGATATCCTGACGTAGCACTTCGCTGGCATCGTTTAGCAGGTGGGCATAGGCAACCCGCTCTGGCGCGATGCCATCAAGGTAGAGCTGTCCAAATGGCCATGCAAACAGGTGTACATACAGTCGCTTTGTGACAGGGTTCCATGTGTAGCGGCAATCCTTTGGCGGAGGTCCAAACGATTCTGGGGCTTCCGTACATCCGTAAATGGCCTTTTTGTGATAACGCATCCACTTGCCGATTCCACGGAGGCGCTCCATAGTGCGGGCATCCAGCTCACCACGGCCGGTCGGTCCCACGTTCAGGAGGAGGTTGCCGCCCATACTGACCGTGTCCACAAGCATCTGGACCAGCATTTCGGTCGATTTCCAGCTGGCTTCATCCCGGTGGTAGCCCCAGGAGCCGCTGAATGTCTGGCAAGCTTCCCAGACGACGGGCTTGCCATTGACTTCAACGCCATGGCGTGGCTGGAACTGCTCAGGCGTTTTGATGTCCCATCCAGCTGGCAGATCGAGACGGTCATTCATGATGACGTTTGGACGGAGCGACCGGATGATTTTATAGAGTTCCTCGCTCCCCCAGGCATCCCGTCCCTTTTCAGGCGGATAGCTGAAGTCGCACCACAAAATGTCGACATCCCCATAGCCGGTCAGCAGCTCACGCACCTGCCCATGGAGGTAGTCTCGGTAACGGGACATGTCGCGTCCAGAATCTAATGCTTCGCGGTCGGGGTGGTTGCGCTGTGGATGGTGGCGATCAATGGTGAAGTCAGGGTGGTGCCAGTCGATGAGCGAGTGGTAGAGACCAGCGCGCATCCCGCGGTTACGGAATGCATCCAGCATCGGGCGAATCAGATCACGGTTCGCCGGCGTGTTGGTGGCTTTATAATCGGTGAGCTCCGAGTCCCAGAGGCAAAAGCCATCATGGTGTTTCGTTGTGATGACAAAGTACTTCATCCCGGCATCGGATGCGGCTTCCGCCCAAGCATCCGGGTCGTAGAGGTCGGGATCGAAGTAGTCAAAGTAGGGTGCATACGCCGCATCAGACATTTCCTCACGGGTCTTCAGCCACTCGTGGCGCGCTCCCATGGAATAGATGCCCCAGTGGATGAACATTCCAAAGCGGTCATGTGTAAACCAAGATGTGTCTCCCGGTGTTGGGTCAGGCTGGATTTGGCTCATAGACGGCTCCTACGTTATTACCTACTCGACTTACTATTTTTTACTTTTTCTTCAGACAGAACAAACAGCCAAGCACCATCCCAAAGCGGTCATGTGTAAACCAAGATGTGTCTCCCGGTGTTGGGTCAGGCTGGATTTGGCTCATAGCTTGCTCCTAGGATTAGCTCTCCGTTACTTAGAACTTTGTATATTCGTCTCAAGTTAGTGCTTATGCCCGGGGAAGCGCAGCTCCCCGGCTGGGATGGCGACTTTGAGAATGTTTTCACGGTGTGGCAGGGGGCATGTTGCATGTGATGTGTATGCGCAAGGTGGGTTGTACGCACGGTTGAAATCGAGGCGAATACGCCCGGTCGGTGTAAATGGCGCATCCAGAAACCTGCCGGGCTGATACGCAACCGTATTACACGATGTATCCCGGAAGTTGAAGAAAACCTTACCAATCTCCGGTGTGCCGGTGCCTTCCAAACGGAACATCCGCCCACCAACGCGAAACTCTGCATAGCCATGCATCGGTGTCGGTGTCCGCTGGCCAAGCACATTTATAATCGTGACCATCCGGGGTCTGCTGTACGGAACCCACTTCGCCAGAAAGTTTAGCTGGGGCCGTAGCGGCGCCCAGCGGAGACCAGCTCGGGCAAGCACTTTACCGTGATCAACATTCCAGCCCCGGATTCCAAATCTCTCCCCGCGTTTGATAAACGCCCACGTGTCAGGCCCAGACTCAATAAGGTCTGGACTGCCATCGATATCGGATGTCAGCTCCCACGCGCGGACCGCATTCCCGTTAACCGTCACTCGTTTACCGCTTGTCGAGGTAAAAACCATCGCATCGCCAAGCCGGGTTACAGTCCCAAGCGGCTCCCCTTGCTTTGCACTCCGAGTTCTTAGCAGTGCAATCTCGCCATCTTTGAGCCACGTCAACGAAACGAGTGACATCCACCCCCGGCGCTCAGCAAGGCTTGCCGCGTACATCCTCCGCCACATCGGCGTTGAAATCGCTTCCTCTACCATGCCTTCACCTCCGCGCGGTCTACATAGAGCTCCGCAGCCACCCGGCCCAGAACAGCATCATCGTTAAGACGCTCATCAAAGCGCCCAAACGCCGTACTCGCCCCGTAAAACACAACCGTCGGTGCATCTGGGCCATCTGCACTGCCACTTGCAAGTACATCCACCCAGCCGCCCCCACGGACATCCCACACACCGAAGTTATCAACGAACAGCTTCTTCAAAACGGCGTGGTAATAGCCATCCGACTCATCAAAATCCGGCCCAATGACTACCGCTAATGCATCGGCACGCTCCATCAAAATGAACTTCCGAACGCTCCTGCGTCCGGCATCCGGGACTGGAAGTCGACCAAAGTCGCCATCAAGGTTTTTGTACACATACGTCAAAATCCGCATACGGCAGTGTACCAACCTGATGCGATGCGCATCCCCGAGACCAGAAGGTAGAATCCGCCATGGCAAAAGTCTCCCGTCGCAACGCACTGTCGTCTTTGGTCGGAATGACCGCATCGACTGCACTCATTACCGCATCTGCAACCGCCGATGCATCCGAGCAGCTGGCATCAACAGTGGACCCGGACACCATCACGGCGGACAAAATAGCAAATGCAGCCACCGTTGCGGCACGCGTCTTCAGCACAGATGAGCGCAACCAAGCCATCAAAGAGCTCACCGGGACGCGCAAAAACATCATCGCTGTCCGGACAGCAACAAAGCCCCAAGGTAAAGCCCCCGCCTTTCAGTTTCAGGTCAGCGCGGCAGCTCCCCTTCCGGCGGCTGGTATCCGTGTAAAACCAAAGGCCTATCGCCGCACAAAGGGCTCCCCCGACAGCAAAACGCTTGCCCTTGCGACCGTTGGCCAACTGGCGAAGTGGCTCCGGGATGGCAAGACGACATCCGTTGCCCTGACCGAACTCGCCATCACACGCTGCGAAACCTACGGCCCGCGCCTGCTTTGCATTGTGAACATGCGCGCCGCCGCCGCACGCCGCGAGGCCATTGTCGCCGATGAAGAACTGGCAAAAGGTATCGACCGCGGCCCGCTGCACGGCATCCCGTATGGCATTAAGGACCTCTTCAACACCGCCGATATCCCAACAACGTATGGCGCGCCGCCGTTTCGTGACCAGCAGTTCGATGCCGATGCAACCGTCGTAAGGAAGCTGCGGGATGCCGGTGCCATCCTTATCGCGAAGCTCTCGCTGGGCGAGCTTGCGATGGGCGATGTCTGGTTTGGCGGAACGACCCGCACGCCTTGGGATACATCGAAGGGCTCCAGTGGATCCAGTGCCGGAAGCGCATCCGCCGTCGCCGCATGTCTTCTCCCATTTGCGATTGGCACTGAGACCTACGGAAGTATCACCAGCCCTTGCACCGCGTGCGGAACGACTGGATTACGACCTACATTTGGCCGCGTCAGCCGCGCGGGAGCGATGGCTCTTAGCTGGACGATGGACAAAATCGGCCCGATAACGCGCTCGATTGACGATGCTGCTATCGTGTTTTCCGCGATTTGCGGGCACGATCCGGAGGACAGAACGACCAGTAATGCCGGCTTCCGCTGGGATGCAACATCTGGAATCAAAGGCCTCAAAATCGGCTTTGACACGGGTGCATTCAAGCGCGCCGACAAAAGCCAACAAGCTGTTTTG
Organism: uncultured Armatimonadota bacterium; assembly: GCA_903924445.1. GTDB lineage: Bacteria > Armatimonadota > Armatimonadia > Armatimonadales > Armatimonadaceae > CAIRTT01. The sequence continues at coordinate 8,595 of CAIYBQ010000125.1, forward strand.
GACTTCTTCAAAAGCCAGGGCGCGGACCTGATTCCAGTGACTATCCCAGCCAGCGAACCGGGGTTTGCGGCCCTACCGGACATCATTATCGGCGCGGAAGGCGCGGCAGCATTCAGTGACCTCATCTCCGATGGCCGACTGCCAAAGCTCGTGCAACAGGATGACTGGAACTGGCCGAATACATTTAGGATTGGGAGTTTGATACCGGCGGCGGACTATATAACCGCGATGCAGCTGCGCTCCCAGCTGCAGGACCGCATGGATATAGCCCTCCGCGGCATCGATGTCTACATCACCCCGGGTCTCGCGATGCCAAACATTACCTGGACTAACCTCACGGGACACCCGACGGTGATCACTCGCTGCGGGATGTCGGACACTGGGATGCC
>CAIYBQ010000126.1 GCA_903924445.1 uncultured Armatimonadota bacterium
GGGAAGCCCTCGAGGAACTTGGCGGCGATTCGGAGCAGGATGGTAGCGTAAGCAGGCAGTTCAACTACGGCATCATCATGCGGTACACCTACGATGGCGATGTTGATGGCGTTTTGCCAACGGTTGATGCAAGCGATGACGACATCGATGGCATTCTGACCAACTATGTCTCAGCCTGGCAGACAGCTCACACTGAGCGGGGTAACCGGTCGTGGTTTTCGCTCAGCAATGCGTTTCAATGCCTCTACGGACAAGCGCATTTGTATAAAGTCTACCTTCTGCGCCAGCGAAAGGCTGATATTGAGGAGACTCCAGAGGATGAGCGCACCGAAAGCGAAGTCGAAGAGCGTGCCGCAATGCCAGCTCAGATCGTAGAACAGGAGGCTGAAGCGGCAAGCTACCTTGCGAGCTATCAGCCTAACTTGGCTCCGTAGGAGTGAACGTCGATAATCGCATCCCGATTGATCGGACCGTAAATGTGTGGGAACAGGCCATCGGAGTCGGTGGCCGGTTCCCATAACAGCTCTTCGGAAAGGGCAACTGGGTTGAGCTCAACCACCATCAGGTTGCTGTTATCGCCAGGGAAGTAGCGCGAAATCACACCTGGGAGCTGCTCGGCTGTGCAGCAGTGGATAAACCCCGATGCCATGTTTGCATCATCGAGGATGAACTCAGAGTCGCTTTGGGCATCTAGTCCCTGGCGTGAAATCAAATGGTAAATGGACATTCGTGTTAGCTCCCCTTCACTTTCGGCTTGAAATCCATGCTCTTGAATAAGAATGCATAGACATCGGATGTTTCTTCAATCGCCTTGCTAAGATTACTTGAACCATGCCCGGACTTGGTCTCAATGGCTTGTTCAGAATCTCCCTCATCAAACCCGTATTGAAAGAAAATAGACATCCCCTCAGCTCCCCTTCACTTTCGGCTTGAAATCCATGCTCTTGAATAAGAATGCATAGACATCGGATGTTTCTTCAATCGCCTTGCTAAGGTTGCTCGACCCGTGGCCGGACTTGGTCTCAATTCGAATCAACAATGGCTTTTTGTGGCTGGCTTTTTCCTGCAGCGTGGATGCGTACTTGAATGAGTGCGCGGGCACAACACGGTCATCATGATCGGCGGTGGTGACCATAACCGCCGGGTAGACTTGCCCCTTGCGGATGTTGTGGATGGGCGAGAATTTCAGCAGGTTTTGGACATCCTTTTTGGACATCTCGCTGGAGCCATACTCCGCCGTCCAATACTTTCCAGCGGTGAAGAGCTGGTAGCGGAGCATGTCCATCACACCGACCTGCGGGATAGCGGCTGCAAACAGATCCGGTCGTTGGTTGATGACAGCGCCGACGAGGAGTCCGCCGTTGGAGCCGCCTTGCAGCGCGAGGCGCCCCGGACGGGTTAGCTTGTTGTCAATCAGCCACTCGGCTGCAGCGATACAGTCATCGAAGACATTTTGCTTCTTGAAACGCATCCCGGCTTCATGCCACCGCTCACCGTATTCCGAGCCACCGCGGAGGTTGACGACAACATAAACACCGCCCTGCTCAAGCCA
>CAIYBQ010000127.1 GCA_903924445.1 uncultured Armatimonadota bacterium
GATGAGGGTTAGACGATCCGTCGCCGGCCCCATCGCAAGCCCCTTTGCGGATAGCTTTGCATCGAGGAAACGGTCAAGAACATGTGGTGCCTTCCCAGCTGGCACTGCCGGCTTACGGAGCGGCTGCAGCGACCAATGCGTGTCCCCAGCGGGTGTGTCAGCTCCGGCATCTGGCCACGATGGACCCGATTGCACCCAGCTACGAAGCATCGCAACCTGTGCACCGGTCAGAGGCGTCTTCCCACTGCGGTTTGGCGGCATCACCAAGTCAACATTTGTCGTCGATACGCGCTGAATGACAGTACTAGCGTTCGGGTCGTGTGGCACCAGACCACGCGAGCCGCTGTTCCCGCCAGTCATCGCCAGTTTGAGCTGCGTTAGCTTTAGCCCACCAGCCGCCTGGACATCGCCGTGGCATGGCATACACTTCTCTCGCAGCAGTGGCTGGATATCTTTATTGAAGTCCGGTCCCTTTGCATTTGGAACCTTACCTTGAGGTGTTGATTGCGCAGGTAACAACGCAACGCCGGCAATCGCGAGAGATGCCAGCGACACGAAAAAAGCCTTGCCGAAGCGTGCATTATCCATAGTTTCCTATTGTGGCACGAAGGTTGGATTTCCTGCCGGAAACAGGCTGTTCGATTCCAGCGGATATTGGATTTTTTCCGGTTATTCGCCAAATGATGACGACAAAGCGCTGTGCACGGTGCAAATGAGCGTTCTAAAAGATTCTAATCTGCGAGCTACCCGTGTCCCATATCGACTTTGCCAAACAGGCCTTTCGGAAGAGTCGTTATATTGCAAGTGATGCTCGATTCGACGGGAGCTGATGACATCGTTTTTTACTGCAGGCACGATGTCGATCAATGTGACCGTTCTTCGTTAAATGGTCACTCTGGATGACATGACCGGAAGATACTTATATCGGCGCGACTCAACTGACTCCTCCCATTCGCGTTTATTTAACGTTTTACCAGTATGATTGTGATGTCATGGTCATTCACAGTGATTGCATTTGTGGAAAGGCAATCAAGCACACCACTACCGAATCTCCGGTTCAGTATGTCTGTGACTGTGGCCGGCAATTTGATGTACGCATCGTGACATGTAAGCTCTGCGGTAACTTATGCGCCGGGATTCTTCGTCCTGGGATGTCATCAAGTGACATGTGCCGTGTTTGCGGCATCGATTACCAAATGGCCGAATCCGTTTTGACGCTGCGTCAGTCCGGGCTTACCGTGATGATTCGAAAGAGCATCCTCCTCCGACTCGCAATTGTCGCCGCTGGAATAAGCCTGATAATAGGGCTCATCAACATCATTCGGCAATAATGCCCCACCCGCACGCAGGGAATCGACCTTTGCTTGCGTAACGTGCTAACGCATGAACCTTGGTCTCAAATCCACTTTGCTCATCGCCGTTATCGCACACTTTGCAAATCCGACTGGGGCAACCGTTGTGATTCCGGCACCCGATACGCACGTGGGGCGTATAACCCTGACAACCACAAGAGCCGGGTTTCCCTTACCTGCGGGTGAGGTTATTCAAGACTATCCTCTTCTTGTCCGCTTCGATGGCGACCAGTTCCCTTGGGGAGAAGCAAACCCCGATGGCAGCGATATCACCTTTGAAAACAATGCCAATGTGCAGTTACCAGCCAGCATTGAAGAATGGAATCCACAAGCGAAGCGAGCCGCAATTTGGGTGCGTGTTCCGCTCATCCGTGGGGATGACCGCCAGTCCATCATCGTAAAATGGGGCAAGTCACGCAAAATTAGTCCATCTGCTACGAGCGTCTTCGATGCATCAAACGGATTTTCAAGCGTTCTTCATCTTCGGGACCAGGCACTCGATGAAGTCAATACGCTGACACTTCGCAGTGAGGGTGCGACAACAACCCGCGGTGCGATCGGGCCTAGCGCACGACTTCGCCAAGGGAGTGGATTCGCTGGTGAGTTGCAGCCTGGCAAGGCACTCCCCATCGGGAGCCAGCCATCCACCACCAGCGCCTGGGTCCGTGTACGCAAGCCTAATTCAACAATCGTCGGCTGGGGCAAAGAAGCCGCGCAGGGCAAAGTCGTGATGCAGTTCCGCAGCCCGTCGCACATCAATATGGATTGCTACTTCTCCGATGCCGGTGTAAAGAGTTCATCCAAAGCGCCGCTTGGTGAATGGATGCATGTCTCTCATGTGTATACAAAGGGCGAAACGCGCCTGTACATCGATGGACGTTTTGAAGGAACAAATACAGGTCAGGGGGCCCCACTCGCCATCGCCGATGGGTCACGGCTGTGGCTTGGTGGTTGGTATGGCAACTATGACTTTGATGGCGACATCGATGAAGTACGAATTTCGAATGTAGCCCGCACCGCGGCGTGGGTTGCACTGGATGCAGACACGCAAGGGACATCGTCTCGTCTCACCGGAAGGCTTGTCCGCAGTGACAGCGCCCCAGCTGTCTCGACTACGCCAAGGTCTATCGATGAAGGCGCTACCGTGCA
>CAIYBQ010000128.1 GCA_903924445.1 uncultured Armatimonadota bacterium
AACAAGACCATCGGTGGTGATGGTGTAGCGCGCAGGGCGCAAGCCATTACGGTCGAGAACGGCGCCGATTTGCTTGCCATCTGTGAAGGCAACGGCAGCGGGACCATCCCATGGCTCAACCAGACACGCACCGTATTCGTAAAATGCCCTGCGCGCAGGGTCCATGAGTGCATTACCCGACCACGCTTCTGGAATCAAAAGCATCATCGAGTGCGCAAGGCTTCGTCCGCCCTGAACCATAAGCTCAACAGCTTGGTCCAATGTTGCGGAGTCACTGCCCTCACGGCTGACAAGCGGCGAGATTTTACGCATGTCATCGCCGAACATGGAAGAGACCATGCCGGCCTCACGCGCACGCATCCAGTTTCGGTTGCCATTAATGGTGTTAATCTCACCGTTGTGTGCCACATAGCGGAATGGGTGAGCAAGCGGCCACGACGGGAAGGTGTTCGTAGAGAAACGCTGATGGACGAGTGCAATCGCCGTCTCCATCCGCTCATCGGCGAGGTCGATGAAGTACGCCCGCATTTGATGCGGTAGCAGCAAGCCTTTGTAAACAATTGTCTGGGATGACAGGCTGGCTAGGTAAAACTCGCGTGGGTTTGGAATGCCACATGCGCCGGCAATCAGAGATTCGACCTGCTTGCGGATGACGTACAGCTTTCGTTCAAAGGTCTCGGATGGCGTCGTCGATCCCCGGCCGATAAAGCACTGTCGGATGAGAGGTTCTGTCTCCCGTGCCTGTGGTCCGATCGCGGATGAGTTTACCGGGACATCACGCCAACCAAGGAGGATCTGACCTTCCTGGCGCACGACACTAGTGATCGTGCGTTCGCACTGGGCACGGTGGTCGGCATTCCGTGGAAGGAAGACCATCGCGACGCCATAACTGCCACGCTCGGGAAGCGAAAAGTCCACAACACTTCGAAAGAAGGAATCAGGAACCTGCAGCAGGATGCCAGCGCCATCCCCAGTCTCAGGGTCACAGCCACATGCACCCCTGTGCACAAGATTTTCAAGGATTTGCAAACCCATACTGAGGATCGCGTAGGATGCTTCGCCACGCATTTGCGCCACAAAACCGACGCCACAGGCATCGTGTTCCGTCGACGGTTCGTACATTCCCTTGTTGGTAAGCTGCGTTAGATGGTTCTCAGTCACTGCGTCAAATCCGGTTTCCACACTGGTCACAAACCAGTGTTCTACTATATTCCGGCGACAGTGCCGACATCCTGTCTACGCTGACAGAAATCAAAATGTATCATCTTTGAAAACGATGCTCAATTGCACAACGTTTTGACCGGTCAATCGTATTACAGCATCAGCAACTTTGTCAGGAAACATCTTAGGCAACACAGTCGTTTATAGGTCAAGCAAAGCAGTTCCGTAGTTGCAATAACAGGCGTTTCGTTTGCAATAAGCCTCGCGAATGGATATATTTTGACAGTGTCAAACCATCCTTCCCTTACACAGACCACACAAACCGATCAATGGCATATGGATGCAATGGATTGCCCCGTTGAGGCAAATCTGATTCGGAAGTCGCTTCGCTCGATGGATGGTATCGATGACCTTGCCTTTGATTTTGTGGATCGTGTCCTAACTGTCAGGCATCGGGCTGCTGCAAATCAGATTGAAGCCAAGCTGACTGAGATCGGCATGGAGCCACGTTTGGTCACCACCGGTGATGTTTCCGGTTCCCGAAGCCATGCTTCCACAGCTTGGTTGGTTGGAGTGAGTGTTGCACTTGGTGCTGTGGCGGAGCTGATTGAGTGGATGCACGAAGCTAACCCTGGGTTTGCCGGCATCACACCGCTGCATATCGCCATCGCATCCGGCTGTGCAGTTGTCCTTACATTCCCGCCAACACTGAAAAAAGCCTGGCTTGCGCTTCGCGGCAGAACCATCACGATTTCGCTCCTCGTATCGATTGCCGTCGTAGGAGCAATCGCTATTGGGCAGTATCCGGAGGCTGCGATGGCAGTAAGCCTCTTTGCTCTGTCTGAAGCCATCGAGGCCGCGAGTCTGCGACGGGCTGGAAATGCCATAAAATCGCTCCTTTCATCCACGCCGCAGACCTGCGAAGTGATTCAGTCGGATACATCCGTGATCACGGTCGCGACAAACCTCGTCGCAACGGGAGACCGTATCCGGATCAGGCCGGGTGGCATCATTCCCCTTGATGGAACTGTCATTGCCGGCATTTCCGAAGTGGATGCGTCTGCGCTGACCGGTGAGCCAATTCCGGTCACTGTGACCACCGGAGACACCGTTTCCGCAGGGACATCGAATACCACCGGTACCTTTATTTTGGAAGTCACCGCTGCTGCGGGAAACACAACCATGGACCGCCTGATTCGGTCTGTTCGCGAGGCGGCAGGTGATCGAGCAACCACAGAGCGTCTGGTTGATCGCTTTGCGGCCATTTACACGCCAGCTGTGGTCGCGATGGCAGTTATTCTCGGGTGTATCGTTCCTCTCGTAACCGGCCAGCCGTTCATCCCGTGGATTAGCAAAGCCCTTGTCCTCCTCGTCATCGCGTGTCCATGTGCATTGGTCATTTCAACGCCTGTGACGGTCGTCAGCGCACTCACGGCGGCAGCACGCGCCGGTGCTCTGGTCCGCTCCGGTCGGATTCTTGAGAGCATTGCGGCGGCAACAATGGTCGCGTTTGACAAAACTGGGACCTTGACGACGGGTAAGCCCTCCGTAACGGACATCGTTCCACTTGTAGATGGCCTGTCCATCGATGATGCCCTTCACCTCGCGGCAAGCGTCAATTATCCGAGTGAGCACCCAATCGGAGCAGCTATTGTTCAACACTGCGCAACCCGGCATCAGTGCACACCCGATGAGCTTGACACCTTTGAAGCCCTGATAGGACGCGGCGTTGCTGCATCCATACGGGGGCAAATGCACTTCATCGGTAGCCACAGGCTCGTGCATGATAAAAACCTCTGCGGTGACCACGTCGAAGCCGTACTTGACCGGCTGGCCTCAGATGGCAAGACATCTGTTGTCCTAATGTCCGACCGTCAGGCACTTGCGGTGATTGCTGTTCAAGATGCAATCCGGCCTGAAACCCGGGCTGCACTCGATCGCTGTGGCGCGCTTGGACTAAAGACGACGATGCTGACCGGGGACACGGCTGCAGCCGCGACCAGCCTTGCGGCATCGCTTCATATGCAGGATGTTCGTGCGGAGCTGCTTCCCCTTGAAAAGCAGGATGCCGTAAAACAGCTTCAACAAAGTGGTGAAGTTGTGGTGATGGTGGGGGATGGCATCAACGACAGTGCTGCACTGGCGCAATCGAACATCGGTATGGCGATGTCGACTGCCGCGACGGCTGTTACTGTTGAAATCGCGGATGTCGCATTGCTTCGCGCAGACATTCGCCTTGTCCCTGAGCTGATTCACCTAAGCCGAATGGTGCGAAGCACTCTCTGGACAAACATCACCATCGCTCTCGCATTCAAGGCAGTATTCTTTGCGCTCGCACTGCTGGGAGATGTCCAGCTGTGGATGGCAGTCCTCGCGGATGTAGGCGCAGCGTTACTCGTAACCCTCAATGGGCTTCGCCTGCTAAACGCGCGGCTTGGAACAACTAAGTCTTACGACTTGGCGGCTCCGCGAACATTCACTACGCCTCCGTAGCGGCGGTCGCGGCGTTGAAACTCACGAAGTGTGTCAACGAGCTGAGGCGTTCTGAAGTCGGGCCATCGGGTTTCTACGACCACGATCTCTGCGTAAGCAATCTGCCAAAGCAGATAGTTTGAAATACGCATGTCGCCAGCTGTTCTAACCAATAGATCCGGGTCAGGCAGTCCAGCCGTGTAAAGTCCATCGCTGAAGACGTCAGCCGTGATTTCATCAACTGAAATTTCGCCGCTTAGAACGAGTGCAGCAGCGCGCTTTGTTGCCCGCAAAATCTCATCCCGCGAACCATAGTTCAGACAAATGTTCAGAACCAAGCCCGTATTCGCACGTGTCAGCTCGATGTGACGGGCGAGCTCATCCTGGAGGGCTTTCGGGAGCGTCGTAAGGTCGCCGCTAAACATCATCCGGACGTTGTTTGAATGCAGCTCCATCAGCTCACGCTTGGCGCCTTCGATAAAGAGAGACATCAAACCATCCGTCTCATCCTTTGGACGGCTCCAGTTTTCTGTCGAAAATGCATAGAGCGTCAACGCACCGATACCGAAGTCGCTAGCCGAGCGGACGATCTCACGGACGCTTTGATAACCCTGATGATGCCCAAGCAGGCGGGGCATCCCACGCTCACGCGCCCATCGGCCATTACCATCACAAATGATGGCGATATGCCGTGGAAGACGGCTCGGATCGATTTCATCCGGAAGAACGGCAGAGGTTCGCTTGCTCATGTTTGGTTCACTTTGCTGGGCAAAGTAATACTCAGACTTAACCACAAACCCCTCTCGGATGCAAGCGGTTCTAGCGCTCGAAAGCCGTTACCGTGATGGCATCCAGAATATTTTCTAAAGGCAAACCCGTCACCGAGACGATCTTTACCTCACCCGGACTCACATGGAAGCCATTGTCACTGAGCGTTAGGCGTATCGCATCATCCTTTGCCCGGATCACGACGAATGGGGCAAAGCGCTCGGTACGGATGTTGACATTCCCGGATGCATCCAGACTCACATTTAGCTTGACCTGACCTGTTCGAAGGTTTTTGGGCTCCGCCAAGAGGGTTGTCGTGTGCGCAACAAGCTTGTTGTCTGCAGTGATCCGTGCCTCTGCATAGACTTCCTCTGGGGAGTCTGCGATAAATCCCGGTAGCGTAACGCCTGCAGCATCCCGGAGTGCACTGTCCCCATCTACACGAAGCGCCTTACGATCCGCGACGATCAGCTGACCATCGAATGTGCGGACACTCAGCTCGATATTGGCATCGATACGCTCTGTCAAATCATTCACAACATGCGCGGTGACACGGTTGCCCGTCTTGACAATACTCACAATGCGCGGCGCATAGCTACGTTTCACTTGGTAATAAGCTAGCTTAGGGACACCTGCACTGTCGATCACCGACCAGCTGTGGGTTGCCCAGCAGTCGTTCAGTTGCCAGAACAAGGTTCCCATACAGCGTCCGCGCAGGCTCCTCCAGTGCTCGATTCCACACTGCAATGCCAAAGCCTGATTCGTCTGGCCATAGTAGATAAAGTCATCAAAGGTCGTGGGTTCAGGAAAATGTCTGGTGATGAACCCAAGATACGTCTCGTAACCCTTGCGTGTCTTGTCATGCCACTTGGATACATCGGAGTTGACATCCCAGTCGGATGGTGCCATCACGGTTCGCCAGGCTGCCGGACCCGCTGGAGCGGCAAAACCAAATTCACTGCTGAAACGGCAGCTGCTCTTACGGTAATTGACCCAGTCGCCATCCGAGCCTGGCTCCTTCGAATGCCAGACATTCCAGTAATGCGCAGTCCCGAAGTTTTCATTCTGCGCATTGCCTTCGCCTGCATCCCCAAAGGGCGAATTCGGTAAGAACATCCGCTTTGGATCATCGTTTGCAAGCACGGATGGCAGTATCTCACCAATAATCCGTTCGCCGAAGAACCGGGTTGGTGCGCGATCACCTGACCATTTACCCTGGCTTAGCTCGAGGTTTTCATTGCCACCGCACCACATCGCAAGCGAGACACGGTGCCGAAGGCGTCGCACCTGAACGCTTGCTTCATGGCGGACATTGCGGACAAAGCTGACATCGTCATCCGGGTAGGAGGAACACGCAAACGGGAAATCTTGCCAGACCAGGAGACCAAGCTCATCACAGAGGTTGTAGAACGTCTCAGATTCGTATTGGCCGCCTCCCCAGACGCGCAGCATTTGCAGACCGGCATCCCGGGCTTGTGTCAGCCGCTCACGCAGGCGGGCATCGGTGACCTCACCGGGGAAACAGCCATCCGGGATCCAGTTCGCACCGCGGATAAACACATCCCGGCCATTAACGCGGAAAGCAAATCCCGCACCTTCGCCATCTTCATCTGGTTGTTGAATTACAGCAATCTCGCGGTAACCCACTGACTTTCCTAGGTGGTCAACGAAAATTCGGTCCATTCCAACCGAGTCGTATGTCCACAAACGGAGGTTTAGAAGGTAGCGACGCTGCTTACCAAGGCCATTGATGTTCCAGCGCTCGACCTCCTGATGGCGGATGACGGGCAGCTTGACTTTGTGTACACCCGCGACTTGCGGAATAGGGGCATCGGGTGTGTTGTCGCCCATCGCATACAGAGCGACCCCAGCCGTCATCGGAACCGACTCATCGTAGACCGCGACGGTCAGCGTGATGGCGATATCGACTGTGTTTGCGCTTGTGAAGGTGTAGTCTTGTTCCCAGTCTACAAACTCGGCGACAGGGACTGTGGTGAGGGTGACGTTTCCACCGATACCGCAGCTGACAAGCGCTGGGCCCCAGTCCCAGCCAAACATGTATTGCGGCTTGCGGACGAAAGCACGTGGAGAAAAGTTGAAGTAGTGGAGCTGACCCCGCTCCGATGTGCCATCCCCGAGATACGCATCGGAGAGCGCTTGCCCCTTGACCAGCGCGGATGAAAACTCTACGCGAATCTCATTATTGCCAGCGACAAGGGCATCGGAGACATCAAACCGCTGTGGGATAAATGCATTGTCAGCTGTTCCCACAAACTGACCATTGACATACACGGTCGCAAATGTATCCAGACATTCAAAGCACAAAAACTGACGTCCGCGGCCCCGTGCATTTAGCTCATCGAGGGTTACATCGATGTCACATTTGTAAGTCCAATCGGCTTCATCCACCCACGCACAGCCTTTTTCGCCAAGGCGGTAGTGAGGATCCTGGATAACACCCGCAGAGACCAACGCACCGTGCACGTAGCCGGGAACGGTCGCGGGGTACCACTCAGATTCACCCGTAGTCAGGGAAATCAGGTCAATCGGGCCCGCGAGGCGCTGGGCAACTTGCCATCCGGTAGCGATGGTGCGACGTGTCACGGAGAGATATTCAGACATATGGCATATTCTACTACTGCAGGCTGGCTGGATTTAGGCGTAGCATAGCGACACAAGCGTTCGTTTTTAAGGAATTTGTAAGCAGATGGCAAAAGTAGCAGTGCTGGCCGGAGATGGAATCGGGCCAGAAATCGTCCGTGAGGCAGTATCGATCCTGCACCTCGTCGCACCGGATATCGAGACACAGGAAGCCCTCGTTGGTGGGATTGCCTATGATGCGACCGGACATCCCCTGCCACCAGAGACACTCGCTCTCTGCCGCGAATCCGATGCAATCCTTCTGGGAGCGGTTGGGGGCCCGAAGTGGGATGTGATCCCTGACCCAGATCTCCGTCCTGAGCGCGGCGCACTCCTCCCGCTACGAAAGCACCTTGGGCTCTACGCAAATCTCCGCCCAGCAATCCTCCACAAGGCGCTCGCGGATGCCAGCGCGCTAAAGCCATCGCTGGTCGGGGATGGCCTTGATGTTCTCGTTGTCCGCGAGCTCACCGGTGGCGTCTACTTTGGGCAGCCTAAGTCGAACGACGGCAACCGAGCCATTGACACTATGGTCTATACCAAGGACGAAATCGTACGTATCGCGCACGTTGGCTTCCAGGCGGCACAAAAGCGCGGAAAGCGCCTCTGCTCGGTTGATAAGCAAAATGTTCTCATGACGTCCGTTCTTTGGCGCGACACCGTGAATGAAGTAGCCAAGGACTACCCGGATGTCGAGCTGACTCACATGCTTGTCGACAACTGCGCGATGCAGCTGGTGCGCAATCCAAAGCAGTTTGATGTCATCGTCACCGAGAATCTCTTTGGAGATGTCCTTTCAGACGAGGCAGCGATGATCACCGGGTCGCTCGGGATGCTGCCAAGTGCATCCCTTGGAACGGGAACCTTTGGTCTCTACGAACCTATCCATGGATCTGCACCAGATATTGCCGGAAAGGGTATCGCAAACCCGCTGGCAACCATCCTCTCTGTCGCCCTGATGCTCCGCTACAGCTTTGGCCGTGAAGATGCCGCACAGCGCATCGAGGCCGCGGTCGGCAACGTCCTCGAAGCAGGATTGCGAACGCCTGACATTGCTAGTGTCGGTGAGGCGACAGTCGGCACAATCGAGATGGCAGCTGCCGTTCGTGCCGCACTTGTGTAGCACAAACCACAGCTAATTTTCACAGAGGGGTGGAATGCAAACCGATAGAATGCGGATTGTATGGCCACCCCTTTTGTACACCTGCATAACCACTCCGAGTTCTCATTCCTTGATGGTGCATCCAAGATCAAGGAGATGGCTAAGATCGCCGTCGAGATGGAAATGCCAGCGATTGCGCTTACCGATCACGGAACGATGTACGGGGCATTTGAGTTCTATGAAGCGTGTAAGGCCGTCGGTGTTCAGCCAATAGTTGGATGCGAGCTTTACGTCGCGACACGTGGACGGCGCGACCGTGATCCAAAGCGGGATGGTAACCATCACCTTGTAGCCCTCGCCAAGAATGAAACCGGCTACCGAAACCTCATGAAGCTTGCGACGAAGGCGAGCCTTGAGGGGATGTACTACAAGCCGCGTGTCGATAAAGAGCTGCTTGCCGAACACGCCGAAGGTCTTGTTATCTGCTCCGCTTGTATGGGTGGTGAGCTTGCGCAATCCGTTATCCAGAAAAAAGGTCATGAGGAGACCAAGCGAGTTGCGGCTTGGTACCGCGAGGTCTTCGGGGATGACTTTTACTTAGAGATTCAAGGCCACGGGGCGCAGGGACAGCAGGAAGTCAATGAGGAAGTCATTCGCGCCGCCCGTGCGCTGAACATTCCTCTGGTCGCTACAAATGATGCGCACTACTTGCGTGCGGCAGATGCCAGTGCACACGACATTCTTCTGTGTATCCAGACATCCACAACGATTAGCGACCCAAAGCGGATGCGCTACGAGCCACGTGAGTTCTACCTCAAGACCCACGATGAGATGTTTGGCGTTTTCGAACACTTGGCTCCGGATGCGGTTGAAAATACGCTTGCCGTAGCGGAAAAGTGCAAGCTTGAAATTGAAGTCGGTCGTGCCCCGATGCCGGCGATTCCGCTCCCGGATGGCCACTCTGACCACTCCTATCTCACGGTTCTCTGCTGGGAAGGGTTGGAGCGACGCATCAAAAATGTCAGTGATACGCACCGCGACCGCCTAAAGTACGAGCTGGAAATCATCGAAAAAACCGGCTTCTCACGCTACTTCCTCATCGTCCGGGACATCGCTCAATACGCACGCGGAAGCAAAATCTACTTTGGTGTCCGAGGCTCTGCGGCAGGTTCGCTCGCGTCGTTCTGTATTGGTATCACCGACCTCGACCCAATCGAATACAACCTCACCTTCGAGCGCTTCCTAAACCCCGAGCGCGTCACGATGCCCGATATCGATATGGACTTCGAGGACACACGACGCTCGGATGTCATTAAGCACGTCGCTGAGAAGTATGGCGAAGAAAACGTTGGCTTCATTTCAACGTTCGGAACGCTTGGGGCAAAGGCTGCAATTCGTGATGTCTGCCGGGCGATGGGCCTTCCGCTGACCGAGACCGACCGCATCGCGAAAATGATTCCCAAGATGCCTCTCGGGTTGTCTATCCAGCAATCCATGGATGGCTATCCCGCAAAGGACTACTCGGGAAATCCTGAAATGAAGCGGGAATACGAGACCAACCCGATGGTCCGTGAAGTCATCGATACCGCAAAATCTATTGAGGGCCTGACAAGAAACTCATCCATTCACGCTGCGGGCATCATGATCTCCGACGTTCCCCTCGTTGAATACACCCCGCTTGTCCGAACAAATGATGGCTCGGTCGCGACGCAGTATCCACACAGCTCGCTTGAGAAAATCGGCCTGCTCAAAATGGACTTTCTGGGGCTGATCAACCTCACCATTTTGGCACGGGCTGTAGATCTGATCCATGAGACAAAAGGCGATGTCATCGATGTTTGGGACATTCCTCTGGATGCATCCGAGCCTCGAGCACTCAAAGCGTATGACATGCTTAGCCGCGGGGAAACGACGGGTATCTTCCAGCTCGAATCCGATGGCATGCGCCGCTGGATTGTTGACCTCAAGCCTCGGAGCGTAAAAGAGCTCGCCGCGATGGTGGCGCTCTACCGCCCGGGTCCAATGGACCACATCCCTCGCTACATCCGCTCTAAGTTTGATCCAACCCAGATTCAGTACACACACCCGACGCTTGAGCCCATTCTTGGCGAAACGTATGGCGTTATTGTCTACCAGGATCAGGTTCTAAAAATCGTTCAAGCCGTTGCTGGATTCACACTTGGACAGGCTGACCTTCTGCGCCGCGCGATGGGTAAGAAGAAGAAGTCCGAAATGGACCAGCAGCGGGCGAACTTTATGAAAGGATCCGAAGAACGCGGTATTTCTGAAAAAGTCGCCGATCAGATCTTCTCGGAAATCGAGCCATTTGCCGGATACGCATTCAATGGTGCGCATGCAGCTTGTTACGCGATGGTCGCCTACCAGACGGCGTATCTCAAAGCGAACTATCCTGCCGAATACCTCGCGGCTTACCTGGGAGCCTATGCGGATCGAACGGAAAAGATTGTCGGCGCTATCGATGAATGTGGACGCCTCGGGGTAACCGTTTTGCCCCCGGACATCAACACATCGAGGTCGGAATTCAGTGTCCCTGAAGATGGAAAGATTCTCTTCGGCCTGCTCGGCATCAAGAATGTCGGTAAAGCACCCGTCGATGCCATTCTCGCTGCACGAGTAAACGGGGGAGCTTTCCGCGACCTCGGCGATTTCTGTGACCGTGTCTTTGCAGAGGGTTTGACGAGTAAATCTGTCATCGAAATGCTGATAAAGGCCGGCGCACTGAGCTGCTTGCATCCAAATCGTAAGGCGCTGCTCGAAGGCCTCGATGACTGTGTCGCGGCAGCTCAGCGCAACATTAGGGACCAGCAATCGGGACTGATGAGCCTCTTTGATGGCGACGACACACAGGATCCATCCCTTGCGGCGCAAAAACCACTCCCCACGGTGCCCGACTTTTCACGCGGTGAGAGACTCGCCTTTGAAAAGGAGCTGCTCGGCCTCTATCTAACGGAACACCCGGTCAAGCCATTCGAACCAGAGCTCCGACGAAAGCACCGGGCGGTGCGTATCGAGGGCCTCACGGATGTCGCAACAGGGGCAAATGTCGTCATCGGTGGGATGGTCACAGACATCCGGCAGCGGAACACAACCAGCGGCCAGTTAATGTTGACACTGCAGCTCGAAGACACCAGTGGATCGGTTTCGGTTACCTGTTTTCCAAAGGTCACCGCGGAATATGGGCGCCTCGTTCTCGTCAACTCAATTCTTGCGATCAGCGGCCGCGTCCAGCGCCGGGAACGAATTTCAAGTAGCACAAATGCAGAAGATGAAGCGAACGAAACGCCATCGCAAGCCGAAATCATCTGTGACAGAATTGAACGGGTTGTTGAGAATGCAATGGCATCGGATGCCCGACCACGTGTCGTACATCTGAAGGTTGACAACACGTGTAAGTCTCGCCTGCGGATGGTCCGGGATGTGCTCGCAAGTGCCGAAGGTGGATCACAGCTGTTGGTACACGTTCAACCAACCGAAGATCAACCTATGGTCGTGGTTACCACGCGGTTCCTGGTGGACCCGGATGAGCAGAAGCTGGAACAGGTACGCCGGATGCTAGGTGGGGGCTACAAGCGCTGCTGGATTGAGTGATGTCGTGGTGGGGTATCGTAAACGTCGGAAAGTGGTGGTCTAATGACCGCCACGATGGGGAATGTGAACATGGATCATTTGTTAGTCACGGGCGGCGCCGGGTTTATCGGCTCCAACTACGTCAGGATGGTGCTCCGCGAGGAACTGGCCAAAAAAGTAACCGTCCTTGATGCATTGACCTATGCGGGGAACCTTGAGAACTTGAAGGAGTTCGAAGGGGATGACCGTTTGGTCTTCGTTCATGGCAAGATTCAGGACCGCGAAGCGGTGGATACAGCGGCTAAGGATGTCGATGTCATCCTGAACTTTGCAGCCGAGAGCCACAACGACCGCGCCATTCTGGACCCGGATGCGGCTGTCCAGGCTAACTTTAATGGTGTCTGCGTGCTCCTCGATGCAGCTCGACGCTTCGGGCATCAACGGTTTTTACAGGTCTCCACGGATGAAGTCTACGGGTCGACCGATGACATGTTCCGTGAAGGGGATGCCCTTGAGCCAAACCAGCCATACTCTGCGGCTAAGGCTGGCGGAGAGCTTATGGTCCGTGCGTACCATGAAACGTTTGGTCTCCAGACGTTGGTAACGCGTGGCTCGAACACCTACGGACAGTTCCAATACCCTGAGAAATTAATACCGTTGATGGTGACAAATGCCATCGATGATATTCCACTTCCCGTCTACGGCGACGGCCAGCAGGTCCGCGAGTGGATGCACGTCGATGACCATGCGCGTGGCATTGATCTGGTGCTGCGTAACGGAGTTCCTGG
Source organism: uncultured Armatimonadota bacterium (assembly GCA_903924445.1). GTDB lineage: Bacteria > Armatimonadota > Armatimonadia > Armatimonadales > Armatimonadaceae > CAIRTT01. The sequence goes on from CAIYBQ010000128.1 coordinate 12,520, forward strand.
AAAAGCCTACAACCTAGGCTCTGGTTGTGAGCGTGTGAACCTCGATGTCGTCAAGGGAATTCTCGCTGCGCTCGGTAAACCAGACACATTGATTCGCAATGTTGAGGACCGGCCAGGGCATGATCGTCGTTACCTGATGGAATGCAAGAGTATCCGTGCGCTGGGCTTCGATCCGGATGTCAACTTTGAGGCACGTCTTGAAGAGACCGTCAAGTGGTATGTGGAAAATGAGCCTTGGTGGCGTCGTATCAAGGAAAAGAAGGCTGAATATCAAGCCTTTATGGACCAGTGGTACGCAAACCGCCGCGGTTAGGACCTAACAAGAAAACGCCCTCAGGAAATGACCTGGGGGCGTTTTTTAACTGGATACGTTGCGTTAGTGCTTGCCGGTAACCCGGTCGAGCTGTGCAAGGGCGATGAAGTAGTCGTACTTGCTATTGACTGCATTCGTCTCGGCCTGTGTGAGCGCTGCTTGGGCATCGTAAACGGCAACCTGCGTATCGACACCTTCGCGGTACCGAACGCCAGCGAGGCGGAATGCTTCACGTGCTTCGTTGAGTCCAGCGGCACTCGTAGCGATGCGTTCATGGGCATCTAGAACCGCAATATGTGCCTGAATAACTTCCGTTTCAATTCCGCGGGCAAACTGGTCTGCTTGGATGGCAGCACGACGTTCATCCGCATGGACTGAGTCTGTGGTTGCACGGGTCACACCGCCATCTAGTATCGGCTTTTGGAAGACGAGCGTAAGGCTACCAGTTGCTTGCTGATTCGCAACCAGCGCTGGGCTTGGGTTGTAGTTTCCGTTGAGCGACACGGCAACAGAGCCATTCATGCCACCCTTTTGATAGCGGGTGTTATGAGATGCCATTTTAGTGCTCAGGCCTGCGGCAATCGCTTCTGGGCGATGCTTCTGCGCAAACATGACCAGGTCCTTGACTGATGCTGTTGGGAGCGCTGGAATCGCGATGTCATCCGGTTTTGTGGGAGCGGTAAGTTTGAACTCAGTGGTCGGTTCAACTCCGATCGCAAGTGCAAGGGATGTCCGCTGAATCTGGGCCTGATTCCGTGCCGTCGTCAGCTGCTGTTGATCGTTGGCCACTTGGGTCTTCGCGCGGAGCACATCGTAGGCCGCGACAACTCCATTACGTAGCTGTGCCTCGGCAACAGCCAGCTGTGCTTTTGAACGATCAAGGTTAGCGGCTGCGATGTGAACCAGCGAGTCTGCACGCAGTGTCACGTACCACTGATTTCGGACGCTGAGGGCGATGGTGTCCTTGGTACGGAGGATGTCTTGTTCTACGATTAGAACCTGTGTGTCGCCGATGTAATCTGCCAGTCGGATTGTTCCGGTTACATCTACAAGCTGCGTTAGGCTCATTTGTACCGAATTCTGGTTCAGATCAATGTTGCTGCCAAAGACATTTCCACCGGTGTCACCTGTTCCACCCCCACCTGTTTGCCGACTGCGTGTCGGTCCGGCGAGGTTAATAGGAACAGAGCCAGGAGGCTGGATTTGTAGACCGATTGGAAATGGGTTTTGAATCGTGCCTGTTGCACCACCAGCGCCGCCACCACCAAATGCCGCTCCCAAGCCCGACAGGCGGGTATAGCTGGCGGTTGCACGTAAGGTCGGCGACTTAGCAGGACCCAGTACTTGGGTGATGGTGTTCTTGGTTTTACGTAATGATTCCGAGGCCAGCCGGATGTCTGGGTGCTTCTCGAGCGCTGCGGCAACAGCCTGATCCACAGATGAAATAACATCTGCGGCGTGAATCGGGGATGCAAGCGTAACGAGGGACAAGGATGCGGCGATTAATGCGTAGGGACGGGACATAGTTACCTTCCAGCGGACAAGAGGTATCCGCTCTATCACAACGTTAGATACTGAAAAGGATTGCACGAACTTTGCTCCAATCATCAGCGGAATCATCCGGATTGATTTGGATTACATGAACATCAGAGTCGATGGGCAAGACAATGGATTCACAGAGATCCTCCAAAAAGGGGCCATGGGTTACATTCGCTGATCCAGACCGATGTATATTCCCAAATCTGTCATCCAACTGACCAACGCTGGACACCTTCCGGTCATTTATGATCTGTCCGATGTGGTAAACGAATGGACCTAATACTGGAATCCGTGAAATGAGATAGTGGTGCTTCGACTTCTCCGGGGCGTATTCTGGATTGAGCAGGGTTAGCGACAGGGGCGTCTGAGCTTTGTTAGCAACTTCAAGTGCAACCGATGCTGCATAGCCTGTAGCAACTAGAGCCGTAATCGATGGAAACTGGGAAAGAATTTCCTGTACGTGGTCGGCGTGCATTTCGATGTTGTATTTCGTGACGGGTCTGTCACTGCGGCCATATCCGAGAAAATCGACCGCAATCACGCCATCTGCAGATACATCCGTCATCAGGGCTTCGTAATCAGCCATACTGCAACCCGGCAGCAAATCATGCAGGAGCAGCGCACTCGGCTCTTCACCAACCTGTTGTGTGCACAGGTCTCCCTCGGGAGCTCCGAAGTACTTGATTCTGCTACGTTTAAGACGTTGTTTTGAGAGGGGAGCTGCGAGCTCAATCAGTGCATTGGTAACGGCCATCGCCGTAATGGCTGCCACAACATACTGAATAACTTTGTTGGATCGGCGTTTACGACGTCTGAATTGAGCGGTTGACATGGATTTTCACCATCATAATACCGATAGTTTAATTCAAATATACACAAGGAACATTCTGGTGCGTTTGCACCGTCAAACCACCGACCCGTATAATCTGCGGACGCCACAATGTTATTTGCCCTTGTGATGTCCGTCCAGTGGAAAAGGCCGGGAGATGCGGAGTGGATCACACTGCATGCTCACGGCAAGCCATGAAGGAGTACTTGGCTCTATGAACTCATCGCTGAGGTTTGGAAGTAGGAATCGAGCAGGCTTTACCCTGATCGAGCTTCTTGTTGTTATTGCAATCATTGCGATTCTCGCAGCGATTTTGTTCCCAGCATTCGCTGGTGTACGGGAATCCGCGCGTCGCAGCTCGACGATGACCAATATGTCCAAGATTGCGCAGGCAGTAGCCGCGTATGAATTGGACAACCGTGAGTACCCTGAGTACTTGTTCGGACCTGCTGTTTCCCAGGCTGATGGAACACCGTTCGGAGACGCTCCTTACTACAGCATGAAGGATGCAGCATCCATCGTAAACCGAGGAACGCCCATCGGACCGCTGCCGACTTCCACTGTAGCTGCACGCATCCGACGCATCTACTCTAAGGGGCTATATCCCCAGTACATCCGGGATTTGGATACATACTCTTCACCTAACAATGCGGTTGCCACTCCAAGCGGCGCAGAGGATGTTGCAATCGTTGGTCGTTATCCAACCTATGACCCGACCAATGGGGTTATGTCGCGTGTCGTTCCTGGCACGATGGTCGCGTTGCCTTTCTACACGTACGATGCCTTTGACATCAGTCCAAAGGTCACGAGTCTGATCGAAAACAAGATTTCGAAGACCGACTTCGTTGCCCGCTACAGCCGTGCCTGGTATCCAGTCACGACGACGGGTGCGCCCGGGGATGGCGTTCCACCATCTGGGACATCGGATGGCGAGCGTGCTGCCAAGTATCGCAAGCAGCTCATTTGGCGCCAGCCACCGAATGACACGGTGCTTACCTATACGACCCACCACGTTCCATACGGCAAAGTTCTCGTCGTCTGGTTGAGTGGAACCGCCAAGGTGATTGATACCAAGCGCTTTAATGCACTGGTTGACAGCGCAGGCGACATCAAAGGGTATGAACTCGGACCTAACTAAAGGACCAATCCTGTGGAACCCACAGCGGCTAACGCTCGTCACACAGGCAACGGAATAGGTAGGAATTGATGCAATCTGGCAGGTACAGACCCATGATGAACACGAAGAAAGTACACAACGGCAAACGGGCGGCATCGCTCGTCGAAGTCATGGTTGTTCTCGTCGTCATCCTGATTGGCGTGTTTGCAATCATCCGTGTGTTTCCACTTGGACTTGGCTATCTGGGAACTGCATCCCGGCGTACGATTGCCGTTCGCTTGGGTCAGGGCATGATGGAGCAGGTAAAGTCGGATTCTGAAAACCTGCCCGATGCTGTCACATACACATACTGGGACAACGGGGCTCCTGTTACGGTCGTTTCCGAAGACCCTGATGATCTCACGAACCGTGCAGATGGCAATCCGTACTTCTCCGATGTCAACAAAACCCGATTTATTCAAGGTGAGGCGATTAAGATTGGTTTGCCGACGCCTGGCAACTACGCATCCGGCTACTTTCACAACGTCAAATTCGGGCCCATTTACATGGATCCACAGTTTGGTGACCCTGCTGTTGCTCCTGCCGGCGTAAACCCGTATCTGTCAGTCTATTCGGGAGCGCTTGATGCCCGAAATAGCCAGGCCGACTCGACGAACGGTCAACGGAGCCCGCTCGCGTATCGCGGTGCGCTCCGCAGCGCACGCTCTTATGTACTGGATCCCGGTACGGATGGCGGCGGCGCGTACATGCTGGTTCTGCCATCATCTCTTGACCGCTACTTCAAGGTTGAGTATCTCGTCCTTGTCGATGACGGCTCCGATGACAGTGGGCTGAATGTTCGCCTCGAAACAGAACAGCTGCTCGTACCAGCAAATGCGTTCGCTTGGGTCAAGCTGCAAAATGTTGCACCGAACGAGTCGATATCGCCAGGTTCTGACATCGTTACCCGAACGTTCCGTCGCCTGCCCGCCGGTACGACATGGTCAGCCGATGACCCATACGAGTACAAGTTGGCAAGTGCGAACATTTCTGGTGCGCCAGGATCGACGTCCTATGCGAATCTTGGACAGCTAGCCTTCAATCCGGCTGGAGCAAACTTCACCGAAGATGTAGCCGTTGGTCCCCGTGCCTTCGTTGCCTATGTCGATTACGCGGTGCTTGACTGGCATATCATTCGGGATGACCGAGATGTGCCTAGCTCACTGCCAGATGTTGCAGGAGCAGTGCCGGTACGCCTAAGCCTTGCAAAGCTGAAGCGTATTGGGGACACCAATCCTGACAACACGTTCTATGATGGACTCTTCCCACCTGCGGACACTGACCCGACAGCAAACTTTGACATTCGTGTCATCCGCTTGGATACAGGTGTCGTCCTGACGCAGGGTGAGCATGATCTTCGATCCACAACCGATGCCAATGCGGACTATTGGGTGCGTGATGGCAAGGGTGGAACATGGGATGCAGGCCTTGTCTATCTGAACGTCAATCGTGTGCAGCCTGGTACGCCGATTCGTATTCTTTACAAAGCCGATGGCGAGTGGGCAGTTGCGTTGCAGAAGGCAGTCGCGACCTACCGAGCCTGGAATCAATCCCAGCTGGGACGTCCTCCGCTATCCGGCACTGATGGCAATGTTCAGTTCGGTGATCCAACGCGGTTTGGAATTGAAGGGACGCGTCTCTACTTTGCACGTAGTGAAGTAAACAAGGCTGTCACGGCTCGCTTGGAGCTGGTGGATGCCGCCGGGCAACACACGCGTACAGCGCCGCTTCAGGTTCCGATTTCCAGCACGGATGGCGATTATGCCACCGCAGACCTTTCACGGTTTATTCCGGCAGGCGTAAGCGACTGGCGAATTGTGGATGGTGCTGTCAAGGGTGTCAGTGTCAAGGTTAGGGTGATCTGGAAGGATCGAACCATTGATTCTGCGCCATGGCAGATTCAAGATATGGATTCTTACGTCACACAAGGAGTAGTGCAATGATCAATCGCAGTGCATTGATGCCGGTTGAGCTGCAATCTGTACAAGTCCTTGGTAAACGCCAAGCATCTGTTGCAATGCGCTACGCGCGGTTGTCCCGTGCCTTTACGCTCACTGAGCTCCTTGTGGTTATCGCAATCACAACAATTCTCCTCGGATTGTTGTTTGTGCCAATCATCCAAGGCTTCAACATCACACGCCGGGCTGCTGCTGAGACCGCAGCGCAGGCTGCTGTCCGGACTGGTCTCGAACGGATTTCCCGTGACTTGTCACAGGCTGTCTATGTCTTTGACAACAGCGCAACGCCGATTTTGATGCCACTTTCACGCACATTTCCTATCGGTCCGGGCGGGGCTAACACCAACCAACCCCATATTCTGTTCGCGAAGATTGACTTTGTACCTCGCGGTGGAAAAGCACCTTCGGCGAGCGTCATAGACCCGACGACGGGTGAGCCAATGTCTGGGAAGACGCTGACATTGCCGCTGGCAAACGGAACACGGGTCATTCGGTACTTTCTTGGACTCCGACGTAACCTCGATGCAGCCGGTGCTGTCAAGCCGTATCTGAACCAATATGAGTTCAGCTCACGAGCGGATGGTGGCAACCCTGACAATGAGCATAATCCGCTCATCGTCTACCGGGCTGAGTTTGATCCTAAGGATCCTAATCTCTTTGACCTTGCCAATTACGGTAGTGTCGTCGATGGAGATGGCGGCTTTAACGACCCGGCATTTTTCTACAACACAAATCCTGCGCCAAATGGCCGCTCCTACGCACAGAACTGGAGAGACATCGCGAGTCCTCTGGTTGACTCTGATAAGGCAGATATGCTCGCGTGGCGCCGTGATGGCTCCGGTGCGCTCGTCACAGAAGCTCCATTCCGAACGCTTGTGACATTCACACCAGGAACGATTGTCGGCGATACCGCGACGCCTGGATTCATGAATAATGCAGCGGCGGAAGCGCCTGGTGCTGTGCCAACACGCTACAGAACCAAAAATGGACAGTGGGCGCTTCCATATAGCGTAACGTTCTACCGCGCAGCGGGTGGGGCAGGACAGTCGCGTCCATCGTTTGGTGAGCTTCGTATCAGGTTTGAGAATGAGCCTCAAGTCGATGGATCTACACGCCTCCGTGTCGTACCGACGGCAGCATCCGGAAGCCTTTCAGTAACACCTGAGCAGTTCTACACTGCGATTTCGCCAACGAGCGGAAAGTTGTTCGTCAAGACTCCGAACCTGTCGTTCCAGGTAGATGCGCGTACTGGCGCCATTGAAACTGGTTTCCAGCCGGTGGCTGGTACAGGCGGCGGTGTTCCAATGCTGAACGCTGGCGGTGTGATTGGACCGATGACCGCTAGTGTTTATCCGCTGCGTGGTGATTTGATTCCATTGATTATGCGGATGGTCTCTCGGGATCCAAATGCTGGGACAAATGGAGTTCCCACGAATCAGGGTCTAACTGCGATTGCACCGTTCGGTCTTGGTGATGTAGCACCGTATTACCCGCTCTCTGGCGCGACGTTACCTGTGGCGACTGCATCCCCAATGCAAGTCTTTGGCAATGTAGTAGGAGGCGCGATTGCATCGGGCGGCGGTTTGATGATCACCCCAGGCAGCGAGCGTGTGCAGGCTCCGGATCTCCAACAGGGAAGTTCGTCAATCGCAAATCTCGTCACTTGGTACCGTGCTGCTGGTGCTACTACATCAATCGCGAAGAAGGCTACACAGCTGGATGATGTTCTTGACGCATCCGGTGGTATCCGTAAGCGATGGACAGTAACGGGTGGACAACGCAATTACATCTTGGACCAAGATACGCAAGTCAATCAGAGCGCGATGTTGCTATTCGATGAACCGAATGGTCCAGGATTGCCAGCCAAATCAATCACTGATGGGAACACAATCGCTGAAAGAGAAGTCAGACTTACCTATCTCTGGCAGAACAACTATGCACGACGCATTGGTGGTGATCAGAATGGATGGCCTGTAGATGCATCCGATCATACACTCATCGATCTCGCTGGTGGTGCTACGAATGGCAAACAGACGTTAGTTGTCGAACCGGATGTTGTCAAAGTCGATTACAGCACTCGTTCACAGCTGGTGATTCAGTACGGTGTGAATGTCTATGATGGTGCGAGTAAGCGTGCAACAACAATGCAGCTTTCTGACCGCGTTAAAGTCGGCAATTTAGGACGGTAGTCAAGATGCACGGAAACACGATCCCCGGGTTTAGGACAAACCGACGACATCGCGAAGGTGGACAATCGCTCACGGTTGCCGTCGTTGTGATGTTCCTCCTGCTGTTTATTGCTGGACTTTTCATTGCGTTGGTCATTAACAACCTTCGCAACACAAAAGATGCAGCACAGCGCGTTAACGCGACAAAGTATGCTGAAGCCGGTCTTCGTTATCTCGATGAGCAGTTAACTAAGTCCCCAGAGGGTGCTGACTGGCGTCCAAACCCGAACGATCCACTCGGTGACCAGAACCCGGCGGCTGATCCTACAGATGCAGTCAACGATGTCGATCCAAATGATCCAGACTACGAATGGCTCGCGGAAGTGTTTCCGGGGCGTGATGGCTACGCCGCAGATGGTACTCCTCAGGACTTTGGACCGTATACGCGCGTTGAGTTTGGTGGACCAACACCGTCGCAAGGCAATCTTGGTGGTCGGGCACTCGTTCGCGTCGCCTATCGTCCTGTAACAAAGGACGCTCTCAATTCCACGCCTGACCAAAAGTACCTACGACTTGACTCCGTCGGACGTGTAGGAAGCATAGATCCTGCCGACCCGACGACATTTGGCAACACAGAAGCAAAAGGCCTTCGCCGTGAGCTGTTAGCTTACAAGGCAATCGGCTTGACGGATTACATCCGCTGGTTTACCAATAAGGACAATCGAACCGTCCCTGCGACCATCGGGTCAGTCAATACCGTTGTTGACACCCCGGTTGACACCGCTGGTGGAACCCGACCTGTTACAGCGCCTGTTGAGCGTGAGATTATCAACTACTTTGATGGTCCTATCCGCGCAAATGGCAATCTTGCGTTCTACGGTGTCAATGTGCTTACCTTGGATGCCCGCCGAAACGATGCTGTTGAAGTGAATGGAACAATCAGCCTTAATGGTCTGGATGATGCGGCGGCGACAGTAACAGCGACAGATCCGACCCGGGTGTACCTTAATGTTGCAGCTAGCGGCGTACCTAGCGTGCTCCCAAGTCTGTCCGCAAACTTTACGACCATCAGTGGTCTGGTACGTGACAATCCATCCGGCGGTGATGTAACCGAGCTCAACGGCTTGGATAAGAACCTCCGAACGGTCGCGCGTCTTGAAGCACCTCGCCTCGATGAACAAATCGGACCGAATGGCCTTACCCGCTATCGGTCGCTGACACAGTTTTCAGAACCCCTTGCGTCAAAGCATATGACGACATCAGATGCAAGTGACCTCGCAGCTCTCGGCGCAGAGCTTCCTGGACAGGTTGGCTGGGGCAGCGGTCTCTACATCAACAACCGTGAGGATGTGCAACGGGAATCCGAAAGCCTCCTTGGTGCCTATTCCCTTCGGAGCGATTGGTTGAATCCAGGTGGTTCTGCGTACTGGCGTGGCGACTTTAAGTATGTGCCACCGGCAGTCACAATCACATTCCATCCTCGCTATGTCAAGATTGACCGTTCACCAACAAGCGTTGGCCGTTCGCCATTCCGAAATCCATCAGGCCGCCGGTTGTCCGGTAGTAGCACGATTATTCGCTACTCCGGGCCCAGCGATACCGCTCCAGCGGCTGGACTCAATCAAAATGGCAACCTGGTCTACAAATTTAAGGGATATCCAACCGAGCAAGCCACAGTCAACGGCGTAACCGTAAACAAGGGCGAACTTGTAATTTTCGCTGAAGGGAACGTCCGTGTAAAGGGAACCGTCGGTGGACGGGATCCAGAAACGGGTGAGCTCTACGTTCGCAACATCACCCTGGTATCCAATGAGAATATCTATGTCGATGGAAACCTCCTCAGAGATAATCTGTCTGCATCCAACCCCGGCGACTTTGCGGTTCAGGGGCAATCATCCATTGCTCTGCTGGCACGGAACTATGTCGCAGTAAACTCCACGCAGTTCATGTCACCTGATGAAGGACTTGTCAAAGCAGAAGAAGTTGGCTCGGATGCAAAGGCCTTGTTCCTTTCCGCCAATGCTGCGAACCGGAGCCATGGCGTACGCATCAATGCGGGTCCAATTGATGACAAGGGGACATCACCTTGGGGTGGGACGACTCCGTTCTACACACCTCGACTGTTCATGCGTCATTCTGCAGAAACAAATGCTGGCACGGCAGTGTCCTTCTCCTTGAATGACAATAACGGTGTTCCGAATCCATTGGTTCTCAATGTTCCCGGACGGGTGATTGGCGCTGGAAACGCTACATTGCTCCTTGGTGGACCAGCTCAAAATGCCGGTGCATACATCGACGATGTAATTCAGCTCGACACCAACCTGATGTTCCCGACGCACACCAGCCCGGTTACGGTGGGGAGTGCCGTTGGTATAGACAATGTCCTCAGAGTCTACTTTGATATCAGTGCAGGAATCAGCAACCAATCGGACTACCGAGTGACACGTATTGGTGTTGCTCCACTTGATGTCCGTGTCGAAGCTTTGATGTATGCGCAGGACCGGTCGTTCTTTATCATCCCCGGACCATGGTTCAACCCAGATCCAAATGATACGTACGAGCGGTACGCGGTGAGTGATCCAAATCGCGGTGGGGCGCCTCGCTTGTCGCGCAGCGGTGATGCTCCTGGTAACGCCCGGATCAACCCAAGGTATCCGTTCTACGGACAACCGATGGACATCCGCTTGACGTTCTTCGGAGCCATCGCGGAAAATATGCCAGCTGAAATCGGAGACCAGGCTGCGTGGCTCGAAAAATGGGGATGGATTCCACATTACTACGGTTCCACCGGTCTTCCAGTGGCGCCTGGTTACAGCAGCTCTGGTGTGGTTGAACAAACCATCCATGGACAGAACTCGCCGCAGGCTAGTTTGAGAGGTCCACAAGGTTCTGGAGCTGGAATCGTCTACGAATATGATTCACGATGGGAAGCGCCTGGAACCATTCGCTTGGATGCTTACAAGCGCCAGCTTCCACTCGCACCACGGCTTCCAACAGCCCCTGGATTACTCTACGTTGGCGAAGATCCACAGAATCGGTGATGGATACAGGATTAGGAACGATAACCATGCAATGGCTTGATCGGAAAATCACACAGGTAAAGGCTGGCTGGATTGCAACGTGCAGCAAAGGGCTAATCGCGCTTGCTGCATTATCCTGTCTTGGCACAGCATCCAGCGCTGATATCACGACCTACTCCACCAACAAACGTGTCTTTAAAGTTGGTGTACTCCTTGTGGATTCAACGGGATTCAACTTCGCGACTAATCCACCTGCACCACTGCCGGGTGGACCTGAAAATCCAGATCCTCACGTATTCTATGTTGCTGATTCACGACAGGACCTCAAGCCCGCTAACTGGGAGCTGATCAACCCATTGGCACCGAAGACTGTCACATCGGATATCTATGCTCGCTGGAGCCAGCCCGGTACAGGACGTGATCAAGCACATCCTTATAAGGTAGGCCAGCAAGTCACCAAGGATATGGCTTGCTACTGGGAAGTGAAGCTTTCGTCTGCATCAGTAGCTGATCTAGCACAATTTGACTTGCTGTTCGTAACAAACCATCGCACTGTTTTCCTAACACCGGAAGACCGCGAAAAGCTCCGCAAAGTCGTGGATGCAGGTGCTGTTTTGTGGATGGAAGACTGCTCCCGGATGCGCCTTCATCCGCGGGCACCATTTTTCCTTGAAGATGTTCAGTTTACGAGTGGTGGTGGTCAGGGCAAGCCTGTCGTTTATATGCCGGGCCATCCCCTGCTGAATCAGCCGTATGCACTCAGCGCACGTGACATCAATCGACTTGGTGATGCTAACTATGGTGGGGGACGCGCAATTGCCTCGCATCGCCCTGGTGCTCTGCTTGCAACCGATGCTCCTCTCCTAGCACGTCCAAACCCGCAGGTCTTGCACAACGTGGTTGGAAACTCGGCAGTCGTTTCATCGACTGGTGAGTATCTCCCGTACATCGCTGCCGGCTCCTATGGAAGTGGTGGAGTCCTGATCACTGCAGGTGACAGTGGCTGCGACATAAATGACTATGTCGGTGGTGTCAATATCGGAGCTGGTGGAAACTCCGGCGCATATTCAGGGAAGAATCTCTGGGCTGCACAAAGCGAAGATCTGCGCTTCGTTTACAACGCGATTGCTTGGGGGTCATCAAGCACCTCCTATCGTAAGAACAACCGTCGCGTTGGAGCCAGCCTCGAAATGGTTGGTGCTCCACTAATCGATGGCTTTGCTGTTGTTCCGACTTCCGTTGATCCTGCGTTCTCATCGGTTACCTCTCCGCTTGTAACACAAGGTCTTACGATCGCATCTGGCGTAAGCGGCGGAGTCGGATTTGTGCGTGCCTACATTTCGCAGCCGTCCTTGGCTGCTGGTGACCGTGGACTTCCCGACCTCATCTTTGGCACGGCTTGGGATGAAGTATGGCGAGCGCCTATCGGAAGCGCAGGTGTCCCATCTACACCTGTATCCGCTCAGATCTACGTTGGGCTTCCTGCTCCAGTAGAAGTTGTCTTTGTGACGCTCGGGGATGGAACTCTCGCACGTGTTCCGATGCAATCCAAAGATGACGCGGGTAATCTGCTTGCGCTTCCTGTCGTTGAGACGAATGCTCCAGTAGCAATCGGATCGCCATCTACGTACGAGAAGACAGCCTACAACGCTGCTCCAGCACCCGTCGTTTTCGAAAATCGTGTCTATGTAGTTGAGCCATCGGGATTAGTCCGCTGTGTGGATGCCCGAACGCTGACGACACTCTGGTGGAGCCATACCGAAGCGCTGAACCCAAGCGTAACGCCAAAGGGAACTCCAACACTGGGCGTCTCGCGACAGGATGTTGGGCAAGTTGGGTTTGGCCGCCGGGATGCATCGATTGCAAGCCGGTCAAATGGCAATACAAACGACGTGATGCTTTACACACCAGTTGTTGATGCAGACGGCAATGCGCATATCTATGCTTACTGGCTTGGAACGCGCCATGAAGTGGTTCGCACCGATGAGGGCGCGAGTGGAAACTACCGTACCCGTGTTGCACTGGACAACTCAGCGCCGGTAAACAATCGCCACTACGTAGCGCTCGGTAGGCCTGAGTTCATTACGCCAAGAGTTCGGGTTTATGACAGCGCTGATGCGATGAATCTCGGCGTATTGTCGACATCCTATTTCGGGACGTTCCGAGCGGATGGCTCAGGATTTGTTGAGGTACGTGGTACGAACGGTGATGTTCCAGTCGGTCCTCGTCCTGTGATTTCCGTTGACTACGATGTTATGTATGTCACTGAGGATGCGACGCCTCCAGGCCTCGAAGAGGGAATCGGTGCACGCCTCGGACAACCATTGGTCATTCCTCAGCTGGATGTGACGCCGGTATCGAGTGGTCTTGACACGGTCGCAATGACAAACGAAGACCTCCTCGTCTTTGCTGTCCGTCAAACCAATGACCGCAACGGCTCTGGGCTCACAAGCATCATAGGAGTCAATGAGCAGTTCTCTGTTGGTGCGACAAAGTTCCGTCAGAATGTTGCTATTCTCGAGGACGTAGCTCCTATTAGTGCGCCTGTTGACCGACGAGTGGTCACCGAACTGCCGACATTGCGTAACCGTTTGATCTTTACTGGCGGAATCAGTACCAGCATGGGGGCAATCCTGGCTCCTGCCTGGGAAGGCCTTACCAATGTTCGTATTATGGGAAGCCCTGCAGTTTCTGCCGATGGCATCTCATATGTCGTTGCACAGGCAACATCCGTTGCTAACAACGGTACGGTCTCTGTCATGATTGCGCTTCAGATGGACAAGGATGTCACACTCAACCTCCCTGAAGCATACAACCCTGCCTACCCAGTGTCCGTTCGTCAATACAATGCGTTGACGTATCCGGCAACAGGTTCAGATCCTGTCCAAACGACGACAGCCATTCTTCCTGCGAACGCGGTGGACAATGTTGTTTCGTCTGTTCAGCTGACTGGCGATGCAAAGCGGGGCAAGATAACCGTCACCGATATGCGTCATCCAAGTGGTGTCCGCTTCTCGAGCACACAGTCATTTGTCGTCTCGTATGTTCCTGCTGGTACACAGAATCCAGTAACGGTTGTTCTAACTCCGCTACCAGGAAGCGCTGGTGCACCGGTTACGACAACAGACGACGAAGATGGCTCGTCCTTGCGATCTGTCGGGGGAGCATACTCACCTGTGCTCTGGTACTACATCCTGCCTGGAGCGCCGACGTCATCTCCTACAGTTAGTGGTAACCATGTGTACTTCGCTATCGGACAGAACATCGTAGCCCTCGATGTTAACCCTGCCGAAACGGATCCTTCCGTCCGTGTTGGATTTGGTGAGCAGGTTATCAACGTTGCAAGTTCCATCGTAAATTCCGCAACATCCCAACCATTGACAGTCTCAACAAATCACCTTCGCTGGGTCAGAAATGCGGGTGCGGTCATCGCATCCCCACCGGTTGTCGGCGGAAATGTTGTTGCAGTATCTACAGCTGCGGGGCCCGTTGTCTTCCAGGCAAGCACAACTCTGGTCACCGATGCAAAGCGTATTTTGGAAGTTGGTGCGGATGGTGCAGCGACGTGGGTGATGGACGGAACGGTCGACACCGATGTTGTAGGCGGCGAAGTTCCGGTATACGATCCTAGCCTCCCGGATGGCATTGCCAATCCACCAGCAAATGGCCGACGTGCAGTTCGCCGAAGTCAGTTGGCACGGCCATCGGTTGCACGAAAGCTCTCTGGACAGGACTACCTCATCGCTGACACCGGTAACAATCGTGTGTTACGAGTTGATCGCGGTGGGCGAATCCGCTGGGAATTGACTACGGTACGTGACACGTTTAAGATTCTGTCTTCCTCTGACAGTACATTGTTGAACAACCCGACGGATGTTCATCTGTCGCTTATTCCAACCGCAGACCCGACTGACCCAACAAAGGCTCCGATCGGATATGAGGTTCACTATCTCATCGCTGATGCTGGCAACTACCGTGCAATTGAAGTTGTCGATTACCGCGACCTCAATGGAAACATTCGTACCATTGGTGGTGATCGTGGTGAAGGTGTTGTTGTCTGGGTTTCCCGCCTCAAGTCCCGTGAAGGTAGAAACCTACGGATTCAAAAGCTGCAGAGGATACAGACCAGCGTCGGCGGCGTTACAGGCATTCCACAAATCGTGGCGGTCGTCGCGAATGCTCAGACGGCAGGTGTCGGTGGGTTAGATATCGATTCGTCTGGCGGTGCCGTCATTCGACTCGAATATCGACCATACAACACGTTTACGGTGCTTCGTAATGCAGCCGGCGGAGTCCTCCCGCCTGCTCCATGGCCAGCATCAGGGACTCCATCGGGTTCCGGCTATCCGTGGCCAGCTGCGGCTGCAGGAGCATCCGCACAGACGACTGAACCAGTTCTGAACGGAACTGTCACCGCAACGATACAAGAGGTCGTCCTGCCAAATGGCGAGACGTATAAGATAACTTCTCCGACCTACTTCGAGCAGGTGACTTTGCCGAATGGCGTGGGTGGAACCAAGCCGGTTTACATGATTGCTGATGCCAATGGTGTGTATCAGATTGAAGATGGACCGATGGGACGGCGTATCGTTACCTGGTACTTCAATCAAAGCCATTACAATACGATGAACCTGAATCCGGCATTTAGTGCGGATGGCATCAATCCAAGACTGCTCGTGGTTCCGGGATTGCCAGCAAATGAACTTCCAAGGTTCCAGCCGACGGCGATGCGAAGATTGCTGAATGGACGCTACCTGATCACGAATAGTGCGGTTGGCCAATCCTCGGTCTTCCAAAGTGGACAGTTCTCAGGTGAAGTTCTTGAGGTGATTCCTCAGTTCAACCCAGATGGCACCCCAAATGGTGGGCGCTTCGGCGGATTCTCCGTTCCACAGGTAATCAGTCGACCTAATGGACTCGGCGTTGGACGCAATACAAACGTTCAGTGGATGGGCACAACATCCAATAACACATCACTAATCGACCAACCTCTCTTCGGAGATCGTCTGTGAGCCGTACAAATCGTATGAAAATCGAAACCCTTAATGCCCTCGTACGCACAGGATTCGCTGTAACCCTTTTTGGGACAGTGATAATCCCGGGTATGGCCCAGGAATTTACCCGGCCAAAACCGACAGCTACGAATCGGCCATCGATGCAGAATCCTGGCGGTAAAGCCCATGGTGGTAACAACAACCGTGGACGCCTTACAGGAGATTATCTCTGGGGTGTAACCAATGGAAACCGCACCTTTGATAAGCCTGTCTACAGTAGGGTTCCGCAGGAAACGATTGATTCTCCATTGTTTCTGGATGGCTGGACGTATCCGATAGCCCGTGCAGCTACCGGTGCCCGTGTTGGTCAAAACGCAACGGGCAGTATTCGTGACTTGTTGTTTCCGAGCGTCTTACTCGATAACGAAGCAACGGTCGGTATCGCGCCGATTAATGGCGCTACGGTTATCGCTCCGACCGGCAGAGTCGTCATTGGAGCCTCATGGCTGACACCTGTTTCCGGTCCATCGACCCTGTTCACCGGGACGGTGTACCATCGCAAACAGGCAATCCAAAGGGCAAATGGTAACCCTGGAAATAACCCCACGGATGCCGGTAAGTTCAGCTGGTATCCATCGGTTGCGGGTGCTGCAGGATCGGTATCGCGGTATGCCATTCGGATCAAGATCCCACAATCTGCAAGTGACACCAGTGTTGAAGCCCGTGTCGCGGATGCCCGTTACGTTGTTTACTACCAAGTTCCAAACGGCAGCGGTGGCTTTACGCGTGCATCCAAGGTCTGTTACGTCAGTCAACGAACGGCAGGCAGTTTTTATCTGAGTGGAACAGATGGCCAACCAGCCTACTTCCCGATGTTCTCTGATGCGACATACGGAGCTGGCGGAACCTATGCAAATGGGGGAGCGTTCGCGGATGGAACATTCCGTGCACGTGTTGAGCTCGATGCGACCACCGAATCACCGGCCGCTAATACATTCGTAATCGCCGATCAGGTCGAGTTTGTACAACGCCCACAAGCTGTCAAGGCAACTCCTACATTGGTTCCACCGCATGGTGGACGTAAGGTTGATACCGAACAGACTGGGTTTACGCCGAATAACTATTTTCAGCCGTTGGCATCAGCAACCTATACGATCGCAGACTTTATCAACAACCCGCTTGATCCCAGTTTTACAACGGGTACGGCTACGATTGACGCAACAAACATCTCGACCATATTCTGGGGACCAGAATCAACAGTTCAACCTCTGAATGGGACGTCTGCGGTTGCTCCTGTAGATGCAATCAATCACCGGGCATACCAGGATGGTTCTGGTAACCTGCTTCCATTCTTCTCGCACATGCAGGTCTTGGTTCCACGGACAGACTACATCGTTGATCCGGAAACAGGGGTTCCTACGGCGAGCAGCGATGGTACAAAGTCCATCGAACTTGGATCTATTCACTCCGTTGACTGGCTTACGGGGACACCAATCTGGCGATTTCCAGACCGCTCCTACATGCCTGGCGGTTTTCGAAACCCACAGGTTGGTACCGATATCGCGAACAAACCTGTCTATCAGATTCCAGGGATTGTCTCCTACGATGTCAACAACGATGGAACCATCGTGGATGAGGAAGTCTTTATCGGCTCCCACGGTGACAACAACAATGGTGGCATCGCTGCGAGTGTGACGATCGTTCCGGGTATCGCAGTGCGAGGTCAGGTTCAGGTCCCGGTTCGAAATGCAAGTGGCGTAATCACTGGAACAACGGCAGCTCCACGCGGGCGCTACTTTGTTGAGCAAACGGTTCCAACACCGGGCTTTGCACCAGTTCTCAATACGGTTGCTTTTGTTACGGCCAACAATGGTGTGGTCTATGCGATTGACCCGTATGGCAACAACGACTCCCGTTATCTTCCAAATGCGGACACAGCCATTCTTGGTACGTATCGCTACGGCTCCACAAACGTTCTCTGGACATTCTCACCTGAGAGTGCAGACAGAGGAACAACGGGAACGCGTGCAGAGACATTAGAGCTTTACAACCGTCGCCTAAAGACGGAAGTTCCTGTCCCTGGGCCGTTTGGTAGTGCTGCACCTGTTGTCGCTTGGGCAAAGGCTGATACTGACCCGACATTGAACCTTCTTACAGACGAACCGCGTTTGTTTGTAGGAAACCAAAATGGAAATGTCTATGCATTGGATGCCCGTGCTGATGCAGGCGTCAATGCTGTTTCGAATACGCTGAATGCGTTGCCATACCGCAAGGGACAACAAACCTACAATCCGAAACATCTCGCGAATAGCTTGGTCGTGCAGACTGATCCGCACCGCGCTGAACTCAAGTGGTGGTTTGAAACACTCGGTGCCATCAATGCATCTGTTGCAGTTTCCGAAGTACCTGCGGCGAGAACGGCTCCAGCAACGGTTACTGCATCGAAGGGTGTTTATGTAACGACTGGAGAAGGTCGCGTTTACGCATTGGACTTTGATGGTCCTGTGACCAAGGCCGATCATGATGCAAACATGGTTTGGGATGGAACTGCTGGTGACTCACTGACAGCGGGAACTGCGCCGTCATTACCACCTACTGCAGGATCCGCTGCCGCACTTAATGACAACATCAGGTTTAGGAATGCTGTGGCCGCACTTTCCGGTGCACGTCCAGACTTTACCGAGGGAACGATTCGACCGCGCTGGACATATCCAAACCGTTACCGTGATATCTCCGGCACCGACAACAAACTGACGGATCCGATTGATGCATCGACGGTTTACCCTGGAGCGAAGCTTGCTGAGCCAAGTACGGTTGCCGGACCTATCTACTCGGCACCAGTCCTCCTTGACTTCCCGTTCCTGGATCCAGACACGGCGACACTTTCCGGGGTACGACGTTACGTTGTTGTTTCGACAAACGACTTGAATGCCGACTCTCCTGATAGCCCACGTCAAGGTCGGTTGCTGTTGCTTGATCAGGAAGGTGACCGCAAGGATTTCCTTACTAACCCGATGCCTACCAAGGCATCAGCGGCAGTCGTTCCGCCCGCGAAGCCCGTGGCTGCAGCTGGTGCAACGATTTATTCTCAGCCCATCGATCAATACGTCTCAAAGTTAGGTGCTTTTGGTCGGGCGACACCTGCCTGGACCTATCGGCATCAGTTTGACACTTACACGGCAGGTGTCCCGAGTATTGCAAAGCGGAATGCTCCTGTAGCCACCGGAGTTACGGGTAGCCCTGCTTATCGAACATTACCGACGATCTTTGTTGGTGGCATCGGGCGTGTCTATGCAATCGATCTCGATCCAGCGACTGGTCTTTTCCTACGCTGGCGTGGAACAGCTGCTGATCAGCTGACAACATTGCCTACCGGCGCAGTGATTCCATCGGAAGAGGGTGCAACGGATCGTCTAAACCCCAATGATCCACTCAACCCGTCAAACCCATTGTTTAACGTTGGTGATCGCCTGACGAAGCGGCTCGGATTCAAACGTATCCTTGCAAGGACGGTTCCTCTCCTTGGGGATCGATCGGCCATCGATGGTGACTTGGTTGTTACGGGTGGACCACTAATCAATCGCAGCAATGCGGAAGCACGTACTGCGGCTGCGACATTGACTGGACGCGGAGCTGGAACGACAACCCCTGTGGATGTCTCCCTCACAACATCACCTCTACGCCCAAGCGTTCCATTGATTCCAACGGATGATGCGCCATCGAGTGTTTACGTGATGCGTTCGACTGCGACTGGTGCATACGCACCATTCGGTTACGACATTACATCGGTGTTGTTTGCAGACAGTGTGTTCCCGGTCTTTGACTTCACTGGAATGTATGCCAATCAGGATGTCGATGATCCGCTGAGCACAACACGCGGAACGTTGCCATCGACGACGGCGGCTCCAGCGCTGGCATCGGGTACTCCGGAGAACACTGCCTATCAGTATCCAAGTTTGTTTGTAACCAGTCGTGATGGCTACCTCCACGAGCTGAGCACAAACCTTGAAGGCGAAGATCTATCGCTGCCATCGGTTGTAACCAATCCTGGTGAAACAACAGCGGCACTGGGATGGGCGACGACGGAAGACCCGGAACGCTTCAATGATCTCCATGTCTACCTTGTAACTAGGATGGGGCCGGGCGGTCAGGGTTCCGGCATAACAGCCGTTACGAATGCGTATTTCCCTGGTCGAGATTCGGACTATGCGAAGTCCCGTGGTATTCAGCAAAAGCTGCGTACGGACGGAACAGCCTACTTCCGTTTTTATCCGCCACAGGAACCAGTTGTGGTTGGGCAAACGCCAGACTACGGAGATAATGCACGACCAAACCTCAAGCCACGCGGTCTCTATCGCCAGCTGGTTTCGGCGGTGTTTTTCCCGAAGGATACCAATACGGGAGCCACCGGCTTCCCATTGGATCAACGTGGACTCTTCTACGACAAGCGTTTCCGGACAGCGGCTGGAACGAATGCGAATGAAGGTGGATTGGTAAAGCTTCCCGGCTACTCGGCCATGGGTGAAGTCACGGGCGCAACCGCCTTCAATCCGCAAGGACCAGAATCCGATAGTGAGCGCGCGGCTGCAAACACATCGCTTGCTCCGGGAATCCTTGCAGCGCCAAGTGCAAATGTAAACCCAAGTGGTCAAAACGCAACGTGGGTCTATGTTGCTGGTGATGACGGTCTGCTGTACGCATATACCCCTGTGTATGCGAAGCGCCTCGGTGGTATTGCATCCGGGTTTGTCGGCGGGACAATTGTTCGTCGCGTCGATCCTGGTGAAGGTCAAGTTAAGGTCGACATCTTCGATGCCGCTGACTTCCAGACCTTGTTTGCCGCGGCCCAAAGCGGGTCGCCACTACGTCCACGCCGTGACGGTGAAGCAGCGACTGCGCCAAGTACGAGCAATATTGTGTCCCGTACAGCAAAGGGTAAGCGGCCATTCTTTGAGTGGGGTGAGTCTATTCCGATTGTTATCTGGGATGTAACGGTACGTAAGTCGTTTGACTCATCGACACCAGCACCCTCGATTCCAAACATTCCAGCAAGCTTCCAGGTCACTGTGCGGTTGACGCCACGCGGTGGAAATTCGATTACGCGAACGCTGAATCTCGCGATGTCAGGACCTACCGTCTCGGTTTATCCTTACGATCGTGAGTACACGGTTCCTCCGATTGACACACCTGCTGGGCATGTGCCAGCGGCACTTGGGATAGCGTTTGCTGACTTCCGAATCGATGGAACAAGCGGACTTCCTATCGGACCAGGAACACCTATCGATGTCCAAGTAACGGTTGGTCCTCCACTGACCGTTCCAGGTTCAGATCCTCGTACTGGTCCTCAAGTTATTGTTCAGGTTGTGGGTGGAGCGTTTGAGGCACAGATTCTCAATCGCACCAATCCACTTTTCTGGGCGGCTAACCCTCTCGGTGTACAGGGCTTCCTGATGGACACCGTGAGCACCGCGAATGGAGTTGCTCCAGTCTTGGTAGGTAAGCCATCAGGTGATCCTCTCGCTGGTGGTATCGGACCATTCCGTACGGGTGACAACGCCAAGGCCTTGTATCCATCCGCTGGCGCGACACTGGTCGACCCGGATAGAGCTGGTTCCGAATATAGCCAAGCACTTGGAAATGGAAATGTGATTGAGCGTATCGATGCCGATCAGTTCCTCTCCGATGGTGTTGGTGGGCGACGACGTAACACTCGGTTTGGTTTACGCTTGCGGGATGCAGCCGGGGCAGATGACCTTTCCTACTACGTGCCGGTCGCAGCGAGCGCAGGCTACATCAACCATGGCCGTACAGGCTCATCGGATGTGTCTGCAAATCAACGTAACCTTCGCATCGTCAACCGTTCACTAATGGGCTCCCTGAGCAATGTTCGTGCAGAAGTTCTCGATGACCTTATCTGGCGATGGTGGCCGGCAAACTTGCCGAATGCTGATTCTGGAACGGACAATGTCCGCCGGACGCCAATCGGAATGGGCGTGGATGGACGTATCAATCCATTGCCTTGGGAAACAGTCGTGACTGAGGCCCAGCCATGGAAGCGCAAGGCGCTGACTGCGGCAACGGGTTCCATCATGGCACTCGGAAACCTTAGCCCTGACTACACAGACATCAGTGCAGCATCCGCATCGAATCAAGGCCGACAGGCTGTGTCGATTGTTATCAACGGTACCGATGCGGTCACCGGTGGAGCATCCGTGTTTGCTGGTGGTCAAGACCTTCAGACAAACACAAATCCTGGCTACGTGACAAACCCATTGGGAGCTGCTGCTAGTGCATCGGCTGCTATCAATGTCAAGGTGCCGCGGTACCAGCCAGCCAACTTGGTCGCGATGCATTCGTTGACATCCACGTATGAGTTGCCAAGTAGCATTGACGGAGCAACGATTACGACGGCAGATGGTCGTGTCCAGCTTCCACGTGGACTTGCCAACCGTGAACTACGTAAGTGGACCGGTGGTAGCTTCAATGGTGAGAAGGCAATCACGCCGTTCGGTTACACAAGTCGTGTCCGAATGTATGTGGATGCGAACGGTAATGGAATCTGGGATGCTCAGAGTGGCGAAGAGCCATACCGCATCGTCGAAGTCTGGATGGGCGTTCCTGTCGACATGGGGCTGCGTGCAGCTGAAACACCTGTTGATCTTGGTGGGCTGCCTGGCGGCTTCGGTATCCAAAATGGTGTTCTTGGCTACGGTGGAACGATTCTAAGCGGTGAGCAAGCAGGCTTTGCGCCTCCGCCACTTCGTGCACCATATGCACCATTCTTCCGTCCGGTAACGATTCAGAACACGGGAAATGTCAACCTTTGGAACCTCCGCGCATCACAGCGCATCGAGACACCAGGGTCGGCGACGGCAGGTGCGGGTACAAACTACTATCTCTTCGGAATGCGAAGCGAGCTCGTTGACCCACGCTTTGGTATTCTCGCCTTCGGTGCGGATCCTAATGGGAACTTGCCACTGGCTAACTTGATGCCGCAGGTGGTGACATCGCTGGATAAGACATTCGACAACGCATGGCTTCAGTGGATGCAAACCAATCCTGATCCGGTCTTCCGTGCAACGATGGACTACGACCTCGGTGGCCAAACCGTCTTCCAACGGTATTACCAACCGCTTGCGGGACGTCATACGCTCCACAAGGCTCAGCCGAACGCAGCGAACCCATCGGTGCTTGGTATTCCTGACCTTCCTGGTGCACAAAACCTGTTGCCATATGGTTACGTTGCTCCTGAAGCAGCAAAGCCGATGGTCGGAATCGCAGTTCCACACGGTACGCCGACCGGGGTTTACTCAAGCCGGTACGCAAACCGTAATGGTGCACCACCTCAGCTAGGCGTCTTCGAGGACCATGACACTGATCCGACGAGAAACTATGCAGCGGTTCCTGTTCTGCAACCAGATGGCACCATCTCGATTGCTGGACCGACATACCGTGGCATCAATGGCGTCGACAGTAACCTCAACTTCGTCTACCCAGGCGCTCAGCCTATCTTCCCGGTAGCTGGCGAAACCGTCCTTCGCGGACGGACTGGCATCACGAATGCAGCAGGTGCTGTTGTCGGTGTTGAATATCAGCCACACACTAACCCGTCGATGGAGTTGAAGGTAACCGTTTCAGAGAGCTCGATCACTGGTCAGGTTCCTGACTTTGATCTCAGCGCTCAGGTTGCGAACGGCCAGCTGCCCGGTATTGATGTGTTCCCGATTCTGGATGCCGCCCGGCGACCAGCATCGGCCATCAGCCCTGCGACGTACCGCTCGGCCAATGGACGGATTAACGTCTACTTCTCGCGCAATGCAGATGCAAACGGAGTTGCTTTGACCGGTGTCGGTGACCCAGTAAAGCTGTTCCATTCGCATATGAACTGGAATCCAACACTGGGAACGTTCGTGGCTGCCGACTTTGGAACGCCTGTTGCTGATCCATCGCTGAACACGGGACGCTGGTTTACAGCACCTACGATTATCAATGGAACTGCTGACTTGCGGGAAAGCAATACGGCTCCGTATGTGCTCCAAACGTCACCAACGCAGACCAATGCGCTCCTCGTCTGGGCGAACAGCCGTCAAGCGTCCGGAGGGGACATCCTCGACACGATCATGTATTCTCGCCTCGATGCCAATGGCGTTCCGTCATCGGTGAACCCATGGTTTGTCAATGGTGATCCTGAAGTACGTCGGTTTAGTCCAAAGGTCGCCTTTGATTCTGGTACGAATACATCGATGCTTGTCTTCCACGGAGGAGTTCCTGGGAAGTGGCGGTTAATGTACTCTGGCCGGGGATCCGATGGCGCTGGTGTTCCAACAGATACCGCTCCGGATGGCGCTGGTCGTCAGCTTGGTGAACAGGTTCTGTCGCTTCCAGATTCGATCGTGAGCGCTAGCGAGCCGTTTGCTACATTCCGCCGGATGGTTCGCCATAACAATGGTGCATCACCGGTCTTGGATGTTGTCTTTACAGGAACTGTCCGTACGGATGCAAACCCTGATCTCTACATGGCCCGCTACCTAATGCTGGGTAATGGTCGACGGTCGCGACTTGCGCCGGCTGACCTTCCACAGATTACAAATGAGCTTCTTGTTCAGGAAGGTCGTGAGCTTCTCTGGAAGGCACGTCACATTGCATGGACGAGCAACCTGGACGATCAAGCATCCCTTCCTGTGGTGCGTTTGGCTAAGTCCGATGGAACATCCATCACGACAAACGCCACACGGTGGCAATACGATGCAGCAACCAAGGTTCTGTATCAGGCCATCGCGCAGCCAACCGGTGTGATGTACATCTATGCGGATGCAACCGCTGGTGTGATTCGCTTCCGCGGCGTGGGGACACCAACAAGTCGTGATCAGGTGTTTGCATCCTATCAACCGAGGCTCTATCGCCTCACGGCAGATGATGCAGCAGACACAGGCGTAACGGTCGTCAACGACAACCGGACGCTGGCTGCAGGAACTGGTTCCTACAGTGGCATCGTTCGTCGGCCAAATACGACCAGCATGGGAGCAGGACGGTCGTGGTTGGTATGGCAAAAGGGCGCTGAGCCTGGTCGCCCTGCCACCTTGTACATGAGCACACGGCGTGTAGGCATCGATCTTCGCAGTCTGTCATTGCCAGTCGCACAACGGCTTGCACTTGAAGAGACTGTCGGACTCGAAGCACCGACTGCACCTGGTGCATCACAGTTCCCATCCGTAGCATCCGTTGCGGTAGCCGGCGTTGGTGCTGTGCCGTTTGACATCGATGTCCTTCGAGGACGTATCTTTGTGGATGCAGTGTTTGAAGGTCAGTTGATAACGGTCACGTACACAGCGGCGAACGGCAATGCACTCAACAATCGGGTTGCGGTTGCGGTGCTGTCGCAAATCGAAGAGCTTGGTGGGACTGAGAGCTCAACCGGCACGGTGCCTAGCGGCCCGCAGTCGATTGGCCAGATGGTGCCGATGCAGCGTGCAGTGAATGAGGGCCAAGTGTCCGCATTCCTCGATCTCTTCAATGCAACAGCGGGTGTGAACCGTGTGAACGGACCAGCCCCTGGTGGAGATCCAACGCTTGAATCGGGTCGTCTCTGGATGTTCTGGACGAGCTCACGTGGACGGTTTGCAAAGCCTGGTGCCGATGGACTAGTCCTTCCAAGCGGCTTTGACATCCTCTACCAGACGCTTGCACCAAACTTTGAGTTTCCAAGCTACCGCTAAGGTAGGAAGCTTTTACGGTTACAACGGCCCCTGAAACAGGGGCCGTTTTTTATGGCCGTTCAGTTCCCCTTTTCTGAGTTCTGTTCGACTGCACGCCTTGATGTTTGTTTAGGACGGTCGCGATGCATAGCGATTATCCGTATGATGGCTGCAAGGTGGATTGACAATGTGTGGACGCTATACGGCTAGAACAACGCAGACAGATTTGATAAATCACTTTTCTGCCAAGGGTGTTCTGTTTGATCATAGTGAGCGCTTCAACATTGCGCCTAGTCAGGATGTATCGGCCATCACAGCACTCGAGAGTCCAGATCAACGCATTCTTGAAAAGCTTAGGTGGGGGCTTGTACCGTTTTGGGCACGGGACACATCGATGGCATCCCGGATGATCAATGCACGCAGTGAAACCGTCTTTGAAAAGCCTGCCTTTCGTGGTGCGATTCGCTCACGTAGATGCCTGATTCCCACAACTGGCTTCTATGAATGGCATCAGAAAACCAAAGTGCCTCATCTGATTTCGTTGAACTCAGCACCGCTGTTCGCCTTTGCTGGACTCTATGAAGAGTGGACGGCTCCTGATGGCTCCCCGCTACGTTCGTGCACAATTTTGACGACTGAGGCCAATGATGCGATTCGCAATCTCCATGAGCGGATGCCAGTAATTATTCATCCGAGAAACTACTCGCTATGGTTGGATGCCCGTATCAAGACAAACCTTGAGCTGTCGCACCTGTTCCATCCTTGGTCGGAAAGTGACACTGTCGTCTGGGAAGTCTCGAAGCGTGTTGGGAATGTCGTTAACGATGACGCGCTCCTAATGGAGAAGGCGACGCTGCTCTAATGCAAATCCGTGAACATTTTGCCTTTTGCCCGAAGTGTGGCGAGTCTGCTGATTCATCGGCAAATCATAGACGCTTTGTGTGCGCAGTGTGCGGCTTTCAGGTTTACTTCAATGTCGGCGCTAGCGTGTCCGGTATCTGTGTACGGAGTAACGCCGATGTGCTTCTCCTAAAGCGGATGCACGCCCCCCGAGAGGGGACTTGGACACTTCCAGGTGGCTTTGTCGAACCCGGAGAGTCAGGAACCGATGCGCTGCTCCGAGAGATACAGGAGGAAACCGGACTCATGGCACTGAATCCGGTTCCACACTCTGCATTTCCAAATACCTATACCTTTGGCGGTGTCACGTACGAGACTTTTGACATGGTCTATGTCTGCGGTCTTGAAGGTTCTCTTAGCTTGGATGGGACAGAAGTGGATGCGCACCGCTGGTTTTCACCCGCTGATCTACCAAATGTCGACATCAGCTTTCCATCACTCCGCAGCGCGATCATGCTTTATGTCGCCGAGTGCAATCAAATTGCGGCTAATGGCTGAGCGTACGAGGGTCTGTCTTCGCGATGATGTCGCTGATGCCCGTTTTATTGAAGCCTTTGAAACCATCCCAGCGTTGCAGTATTTCGAGATGTGAACCTGGCGCTCCACTTATGCGGAACATCTCAGCGTTGGTTGGGTCAAGAAGGCCATCTCTGACGAGTGTGTCCAACCGTTCAGATGATACCGACCATGTTTCGGGTGCGGTGAATGCCTGCCACAGAACCTCGATGTCGGTAAACGGATTCATGACACGCCCACCATCTTGGATGAAGGCATCGCGTACAGCTGTACATAGGAACTCAGCTTCTAGATGGTGCATTCCTGCCAGTCCAATGGCGCCTCCATGTAGTCCACACCACAGACCAATGGTGCCTAGAGACTCTGATGGCGGCAATGCGGTGATACCGAAGTCGGTATTGAGTTCATCGGCGGTGATGTCGACATCCGCGAAGATTACAACACGGCTTACCGGATGCTCAAGAATCTGTGCACCCCAGCCGGCATCCGCGCCGGCATAGAAGCGTTCACGAAGTACAAATCCCATTCGCAGAAAGAGCTGGATAAGACCTTGGAAGCCCTCACGGCTCGACCGGTAGGTGTGGTGGTCATGGTTTGACCATCCGATGCCAACTGTATCCTGTCTGGACTTTTGCCAGCGTCCGGCAGTATTCCGGGACATCCAGTATTCACGCTCCGCGGAAAAGAACTCATCGACTGCGCGGCCTGTTCCGACCAGTGTCTCTGCTTTGATGAAAGCCTGTTGTGCTCCACGTGTGTCTGCCAGGTCATCTCCGGTTCTTGGCCGAGTTGCATAGACATCCCGGACGGTGTCGACGGCAGCTGCATAGCTATCTGATGACGATACGACCGAATACCCGCGAGTGCCGTTTCGTTGTACAAGATAGCAGGCGGAACCCGGGATGAGCTCATCGGAAAAGCGAAGGTCGGCCTCGAGCGATCCATGGATATCTACGTTTTGTAGGTTATTCGCACTTAAAAACGCTTCGATGGATTCAACTCGGATGTAGAGCTTATAGGTCGCTGACTTTGGGCAGACGAGCACAGAAGGTAGCTGGGCATCCGGGCAGGCGAAGGCTAGCTCATCGATGCACACTTGGCGGGCAAACCCTGCGGATGTCCATTCATGGTGGAAGTGTTCACTGGGAACCACGATGAAGTCGACAATATGAGCGATGTCCACGCCGATTGTGTTCAGTTTTCCAGCAAGATGGTGGACGAAAGGGTGGCCATCAACAACGGTCGATATTGCACTGTTCACGAGGGCTGCCGCGATTGTCCGGCGGGGCCATGGGCTGATATGTTCGAGGCCATCCATGATTGGCGTCACTCCATCCAAGCGTAATCTTTAGGGACAATAATACTCCATGGATGCACCTGTGAAGAACCCGATTAGGGTTAATCAAGCGCGCATATAACGAAGTGTGAATTCGTTGTGTATAATGCATCATCCGCACCGAAGCGGTTTTGCCGGTGCGTGCTTGTTTTTAGGAACCGAAAGGAAGTCGGGCGGAATGAATCCGATGCGCACTCCTCGTTTGTTTGGACATCATATGGTTGCTGCTATTGCAGCGACCGCCTTGGCCGGCGTCCTCATGCCTCTTGCTATCGCACAAGACGGTTCACAACCGGTTACCTTCACGCTATACCGCGGCGAAGGGGACTCTGGCAACATTGCCCTGAGTTCCTGGGGTTCCGGTAAAGCTGAACCAACCACTGAGAACGTTCTCCTAGGCGATGCTGCGATTAAGGTCACCACGCATGGCATGTACCAAGGTGGTCGGATTGACTTCAAGTCGCCCGTCGACTTGGCTGCAGCGATTGCAAATGGCCGTACCTATCTACGCATGATGGCCCGCTTCAACTCATCCTCTGGTTCCAATGTTGGAGGCTTCCCCGGTGGCGGCAATCCTGGATCCGGCGGTGGCAATAATGGTGGAGATGGTGGTGGATTTTCGTCCACTGGATCTCTCGCTAATACAGCCCCGTTTGAGCGGATGCGCTTTATCGCCATCATGGCAAACGGCGACCGCTACGAGCTGGTGCGTCCGCTTGACATGAAGCCAACGGAAGACCCGGATGCTTATCTTCCGGTCAGCCTGCCAATCAGCTCGATCTTCAAGTCGGCTAAGAAGCGTTTGGCTGGCGACGGTGCAAAGCTCAAGAGCTTTGTCATCTGCGGCGATAAGTACCAACAGTTCCAGATTGGCGAGATTCAGGTCATCACGGATGAAACTGACATCTCTGTCAACCCACTGGAAGATCAGATTGCGTTCATCAACAATGATGTTGTTTTCTCTGGAGATGCTGAAGGTGGAGATTCCAACCTTAAATTCTCTTGGGACTGGGATGCCCGTGATGGTATTCAGGAAGACACCGTTGGACGCAGTGTTACTAAGGTCTTTACCAGGGCTGGTAAGTTTGTGATCACGTTGACTGTCACCGATGTCGATGGCTTGAAGAAGTCGCAGTCGGTCAAACAGGAACTGGATGTCGCAAACTAAGCCATCCAAACTTAGTCAGGAAGCCGCCCCGGGGAACCGACGGCGGCTTCCCGCTATTTTGGCTGCCTTGCGACCGAAGCAATGGGTCAAAAATGTACTTGTTGCTGCTGCTGCACTCTTTACATCTGACAAGCCACGGACACTAACCGACTACATCCCACTCATCGTTGCAATTCTGGTATTTTGTCTTGTATCCGGGTGTACATACATCATCAATGACATCCGCGATGTAGACAATGACCGGCATCATCCAAAGAAGAAGCTGCGGCCAATTGCTAGTGGTGACCTGAAGATATCAACGGGATTAACATTCAGTATCATTGGTATCGCCGTAGGGCTTACTGCCGCATTCTGGGTCGGGCCGAAGTTTCTCGCAGCAACCATCGCCTACCTTGTCATCACACTTGCTTATTCGCTTTGGCTAAAGCACATCGTCATTCTTGATGTTCTGACGCTTGCAAGCCTCTTCGTTATCCGTGCCGCGGCTGGAGCATTTGCGATTCAGGTCGGGATGAGCGAGTGGCTCCTCCTCTGTACGCTTCTTCTCGCTCTGTTTCTGGGGCTGGCCAAACGGCGTGGTGAAGTCTCGGCTCACGGGACATCCGGTTCGACCAGAGCGATACTTCAGGAATACAGCATCCCGATGCTTGACCAGCTGCTCACGATCGCTGCAAGCAGCTGCATCATGGCATACACGCTCTACAGTTTCTTCTCAGACACGGGGAAGAGCCATCCGTACCTGATGGCTACGATACCCTTCGTTCTCCACGGGATCATGCGCTACCTATACCTGATCCACAAACATGGAGTGGGTGAGACACCCGAAGCTACCCTCATTGAGGATAAGCCTCTGGTGGTCACGGTGATTCTCTATGCCATTGCAGCGGGTGTCACCACCATCCTGCACTAGCTCCAGCTATCCATGGTCTGAAGCCAGCTCGCTTCCGATACGACCTTCACTGTCTTGAAGTGCTTTTTAAGATCTGCAAGACATACTCGGGCATCACCGACCACCACCACTGACGTTTTTCCACTCCCAAAGATAGCTTGCATCACACCTTGCACATCGGATGAGTCAGCCTTTCGGATGGTCTCAAGAGTGGCAGCAATACCTGTTTGGTCGACAGGAAGACCGAACATCGTTTGTGTAATCAATGCCTCAGCGTAACCATCCGCTGTTGCCAGCGCACGGGAGAGTGGTCCCGTCAGGGCTGACCGACGGATTGAAAGCTCATCGGGAGAGACAGGCTGCTGCTTCATCCGCTCCAGCTGTGCCACGAGGATCTCCGCAACCGTTGATGCTGCATCGAGACGCGTCTGCGCCGACAATGTGATGACTCCGGTTCCCTTACGCTCACTTAGGGCGGAAAATGCGCCATAAGCCAGCCCGCGCTGAATACGAATCTCTTTATTCAAGCGTGCACTGTAGCCGCTGCCAAGGATGCTGTTCGCCAGCATCAGGATCGGCCAGCGTTTGTCACTGCGAGGTACACCAGGAGCCGATGCGATTACCGCCGCCTGTCCGGCATCCCGTTTATCAATGAGGATGACTGCCGGCTTCTCGGTACGCGTTTGTGGAAGGGTTTTCGGAACACTGACATCCGCCATGTCAAGCCAACGCGCCGCGCTGATATCACCCTTGATGGATGACGGTACATCTCCAGTGAGTACAAGTGTCGTGTTTCGTCCTGTGAAGTACGTGGCGTGAAAAGCCTTGAGGTCGCGTTGCCGGATGCGTATCAGGGACTTTAGGGTTCCACCAACGGGGCGACCGTAGCCAAGTTTTCCATATATGGAACGGTTAATCGCGAGGCGGCCAAGTGTCCCAGGCCGGCCTAGGTCTACCTTGAGGTTGTCCAGAAGCTCGGTACGCTTTTTATCGAGCTCAACATCCGGGAATGTGGACCGCTGTGTAAGGTCTGCAAGGAGCTCCAGCGCGAGGCCGGCCCGCGTGCTAGGAACGCTGATTTCAATCCGGATTGCTTCGTGTGTGATGCTGGTGGAGAGCGTACCACCGAGGGACTCTGCCTCGGCTGCAATCGATGGGGCATCTCGGCTGACGGTGCCACGTACCAAGAGCTCGGAAACAAGGGATGCGGTTCCCGAGAGGCCATCCTTGTCCGCGAGAGAGCCAGTCCCGATCACGACATTGATGTTGGTGATGCCGGTTGGGCGCTGCCGCCCGATGATCAGCTTGAGGCCATTAGGGAGGGTCTCTTTGGTCGCCGATGGAATAGAAAGCTTGGAAGGCTTACCGGGTACGGGGACCTGTGCGATACCGCGTTTGCTGCGTGGCTTGGCTTGACCACGATTGGCTACCGGCTCACGGATCGGAGCGGGTTTCGTCTCTGCTCCGGATGTTCCCACGCCAATCAGCGCTGTGTCAATCGTGAGATACGTATTGCAGAATGACAGCAAATCATCCTGCGTGACGTTCTGAATGGCTAGACGATCTGTGTTGACACGCTTTATGTCGCCTAGTACGACCGCTGCTTGACCGATTGCGGCCGCGATGCCATCGGTTGTCTCGCGGCTCCGCAGCATGTCGGTCAGAATACGGTCCTTTATGCGTTGAAGCTCGGCGGGTTTGACGGGTGTTGTCTTCAGCGCGGAGATGACATCGATGATGCCTGCTTCAAGCTTTGCAGGCGTGATGTTTTCAGCGGCAAGCCCCCGTATGACAAGTGTCGAGCCGTGTTCACGGGTATCGAGGTAGCTGGCGATGTCACTTGCAAGGCCTAAGCGATAGATCAGCTCCTGATAGAGGCGGCTGGATTCACCTCCGGAGAGGATGCCATCGAGGACCATCGCCGCTGCCATGTCAAGGTCCCGCACTGCTGGGAGCTGAAACGATAGTGCGACGACGGGCAGTGGGAGGTTTGCATACGTCTTGTTGAGACGAAGCTGTGTGCGCCGGGGTGGCTCGTTTGCGGGAACTCTCGGGATGTTATTGCTGGGAGCTCCAAGACGCCCAAAGGTCGCTGCGACAATACGGTCGAGCACCGCAGTGTTGAAGTCACCCACAACGATGAGTGTTGCGTTGTCAGGGCGGTAGTAGGTTTTGTGAAACCGGATGACATCCGAGAGAGAGCCGGCATTGAGGTTGCCGATATCCCCGATGACGCCAAACTTATACGGATGCACCGTCCAAGCGGCTCTGTCAAAGACATCATCAAAGCGCCCGTACGGCTGCGCCAGCACGCCTTGTCGATATTCTTCTTTGACGACATCACGCTCCGAGCGGAAATTTGCTTCATCGACATCGAGGTTTACCATCCGCTCCGCTTCCGCCCAGAGGATGCGTTCCAGGTGATTGGATGGCACAACTTCGTGATAGACGGTCAGGTCATTGGTGGTGTACGCATTGTTTTCACCGCCGACATCTTCGGTGAAGCGGTCCATGGCTTCATCCGGGAGGTTACGTGTTTTCTTGAACAGGAGATGTTCAAAGAGGTGTGCAAATCCGGCGCGTCCAGCAGGGTCATCTTTGCCGCCGACGTTGTACCAGACCTGGATGGATACATTCGGGCTACTGTGCTCTTCGAGGCTGATCACACGCATCCCGTTTGCAAGGGTCTTTTGGCGTGGCGTGATGTCTGGAGGTGTCGGAAGTGCTGGGAGCGTGTTCGTGTCTTGCATATTTGATTCTACCTG
>CAIYBQ010000129.1 GCA_903924445.1 uncultured Armatimonadota bacterium
ATCCGGGGTGTTGATGCCTACTGTGACGCTGGTTTCGGCGCTCTTATGGATATCGAGGCCAAAGACTTGGTATAGCGGGAGGCCGATGCGTTTGCCGAACCAGTCCCAGAGGGCGATATCGAAGGCGGCGAGGATTCCGGTTCCGCCGCGTCCACCGATTCCCGGGAGGACTTCGAGGAGGATTTCAGCATCCCGGAGGACGGTTTCGCGCTCGAGTGGTGATGCATGTACAAAAGCCGTTTGCCAGCGTTCGACAGACATGGCAGCGGATTCCATCGTGTCTTTTATGACCTGGCTGGGTGACATTTCACCGTAGCCTATGATGCCATCGTGGGTTACTTTGATAATCGCATTCGTGGAGCCTGCCATCGTTCCGCGGCTGATGCGCAATGGGACGCGCTTTGTGAGGTTGAGGGGGGCTAGGCTGATTTCCATGCTTGAACCTTACCGCTAGCCTTTGCATTGGGGCAAGCAAATGGTGGATGTCAATTGGGTTGCTAGTGTGTCCCTGAAAGACGGCATGATAGTTGCACGATTACGATGCTATGACGCCACTGATCAGTATTATCATCCCAACGTATAACCGGGCTAAGTATGTCACCCGTGCGATTGCTGCGATTCAGAGTCAGGCATTTACTGCTTGGGAGCTGATTGTCGTCGATGATGGATCATCCGATGGC
Organism: uncultured Armatimonadota bacterium; assembly: GCA_903924445.1. Taxonomy (GTDB): domain Bacteria; phylum Armatimonadota; class Armatimonadia; order Armatimonadales; family Armatimonadaceae; genus CAIRTT01. The sequence goes on from CAIYBQ010000129.1 coordinate 681, forward strand.
ACTGCGGAGGTTTTACCTGCCATTGCCGCTGTGGATGGACGTATTCAGTACATCCGCCAGGCAAATGCTGGTGTATCCGTTGCGCGTAATGTCGGGATGGCTGCCATGCATCCGGATAGCCGTTACATCATGTTTCATGATGACGATGACTGGTTGACGGAAGATGCGCTTGAGCGTTTGAATGCGCTTGCGGCTGCATTTCCGGAGGCACCTGCGGTTACGGGCTTGCCACTGCACTGTGATGACAATGGGTTTTCAACAGAGACTCTTGAAACCTGTTATGGCGCCAAGCGAATCGCGGTTGGTCTCAGTGGGCTTGCTGAAAATGTTCCATTTGGTGCTCCTGAAACATTTGCATCGATGGTGATTTGGTGTGGGATTGCGACGCCAGCGCTCGCGCTTATCCGCCGGGATGCGTTTGCTAAGACAGCAGGGTTTGTGACCCGTTGCCAACCCAGTGAGGATTGGCTTTTATGGCTTGATCTAACGCGTCAGGGTGATATTCCACGAACGGGTACGTTTACGCTCAACAAGCGCGTGCATCCCGGAGCGGTCACGCAAAATGGAAAGGCGATGTCGGCTGGTGAGCCTGCAGTCCGCCGCGAGGTGTTGATGCTAACTGACATTACGCCGCAGCAGCGCCTTATTTCGCTGCAGGGTTATTTGCTCAGCAGCCTTGCAAATGCATCCTGGGCTATCGATGACTTCCGTAATCGAAAGGCTGTGTCAGGTTTGAAGCAGGTGTATCGGATGATGAAGCGGATGGTGCGGATTGGCAGCTTCTGGGCAACGGCATATCGTATCCAGCCGGTTACTTCTCTGTAAGAGGGGTAGTGCTTGATTTAACGTATATCGTAGACCACACCGTCACTCTCGATCGGCTCATAGAGATACTTTTGAAAGCCATTAAACATAGCACTGACTGATGAGACATCTCCTAGCTGTCTCAGCGCATCCTGGATGGAGTTTCCGTATTTAAGCTTTAGCAGTGGTGTCAGCTTTGTTGTTTCCAGCTCGTTTACTCCATCTTGTACGTAGTGGTCGAGAACAAATTCCAGAAACTCCTGTTTCTTGCCATCAAAGGTGCTCGCCACTCGTGTTCGTGCAACGGCCGCACGCGTATCCCTTGTGATGGGTGCGACAGCATAAGCAATATGCGCAAGGACATCATAAATGTCGCTGTCCGCAGCATCGAGAATTGCCTGCATCTCAGCCAGCTGGTCGGCTCCGATGTTCTTTTCTTCTAGACTTTCCAGGAGCGTTCTCCGGGTGGCAGGGTCGCTCCAAAGCACACGCAATTCTTCCTCTGTTGAAAACAAGCCCTTTAGGTTTCCGAAGAGCTCATTGACAAACTCAGCCGCCGACATCGGGCGACCATCCGGATGCCAGAAGCTGGTGCAGATCATGTGCTGAATATTGCGTTCCTTGCCATCCGCGAGCTTGATCTTGACCTTTGAACGTTTCGGCTTTTTGTCATAATCGTCTTCGTCATCCGCACTGTCATCACCATCTGTAGGTTCAGGCTGGACCACGGGCGGCCGAATCGGACCTGGTTCAGGAGCCTGCGGTTCTCCATCCCACTCGGGATCAGCAAAGTGCTTGTGGGCATTCACAAAGTCGAACAGTGTGAAGTAGTCCTTGCCATCAAACAGCCGCGTGCCACGCCCAATGATCTGCTTGAACTCAATCATCGAGTTCACCGGTCGAAGAAGGATGATGTTTCGAATGTTGCGCGCATCCACTCCAGTGGACAGCTTCTGCGATGTCGTTAGTACCGTCGGAATCGACTTTTCGTTATCCTGAAAGTCCCGGAGGTGCTTCTCACCGATTTCGCCATCATCCGCGGTCACCCGATGGCAGTAGTTAGCATCCCGGCTGCTGGCATTTTGATTGATGAGGTCCCGAATGACTAGCGCATGGTTTTGGTCTGCACAGAAAACCAGCGTTTTTTCATTTTGGTTGATGTTGTTGAGGATGAGCTTGACACGGTAAAGCTCGCGTTCCATGATTTCGATGTTCCGGTTGAAGTCGCTCTCCGTGTAGGTGCGACCTTGTTCGACATCTCCTTCGAGCACACGGTCATCAGCTGTGTAAATGTACGAGTCCAGCGTTGTATCGATTTGCTTGACGCGAAATGGTGTTAAAAAGCCATCGTTAATGCCCTGTTTGAGCGAATAGGAGTAAACAGGTTCGCCAAAATAGGCATAGGTATCGACATTGTCCGTACGCTTCGGGGTTGCTGTAAGACCAAGCTGGACTGCCGCTGAAAAGTAGTCAAGAATATCTCGCCAGCTGCTTTCATCTTTCGCACCGCCGCGGTGGCATTCGTCGACCATGATGAAGTCAAAGAAGTCCGGCGGGTATTCGCCGAAATAGGGAATGTTGCTTGCATAATCCACACCGCCTTCCGCCATAAATGTCTGGAAAATGGTGAAGAAGATGTTGCCATTGGTTGGCACGCGTCCCTTTTTGCGGATGTCGGATGGCTGTATCCGCACTAAGACATCCTGTTGAAAGCTTGAGAAAGCATTGAATGCCTGATCCGCGAGGATATTCCGGTCCGCAAGAAACAGAATTCTGGGCCTTCGTGTTGGAGACCCCGACAGATTCCACCGGCTGTGGAAAAGTTTCCATGCGAGCTGAAAAGCGATGAATGTTTTGCCCGTTCCGGTGGCCAGTGTCAGGAGGATACGTTTTTGTCCAGTACTGATGGCATCGAGGACCCGTTCAACGGCGATGTCCTGATAGTAGCGCGTTGTGTGGCTTCCACTTTTGTCTTCATTTGGGATGGCGGAAAAGCGATCGCGCCATGTGTTTTCGCTTGTAAAAACCTGGTTCCAAAGGTCATCCGGGCTTGGAAATGTGTCAATGCTCGCTTCGGTTCCAGCTAGCATATTCGAATGATAAACTTCGCGACCATTTGTGGAAAACGCAAATGGAATTTGCAGCTGATCTGCGTAGTACTTTGCCTGTGCAATGCCATCGGAGACGGGTTTATCCCAGGCCTTTGCTTCGATGACGGCGACTTTTCGGTTCTTGTAGAAGAGGATGTAATCTGCGATCAGACCAGTTCCACGCTTGCCTTTGCCTTCAATCCGTCCATGGGTGATTTTGAACTCACGGGCGATTCGACTGCCTTCGATTATGCCCCACCCGGCGGCACGCAGGGCTGGATCGATGTGCTCAGCGCGTGTCTCGGCTTCGTTCATTCATCCCCTCCACCGGAGAGTTGGTAGTCAAACGCCTGGCGTACAAGCTGCATGATGTAGGGCAAGTCGGTGAGGGACTTTAGCGGCACTTGAACGTCGCCAGTACCGGACCAACCTCCGTCACTGACATCTTTACATACTCTTCGTGGATCACGAATCAACGTATATGGCATATTGAGTGTCAACCGCAATCGGGATTTTTGAGGGTAGATCTCAACGATTGGACTATCGGCTGCAAATGAAACGACATCTTTCAGGAACGACTCAGTAATGCAGGAATCAAGTTCGAGGACAGCATCTCGGAATGCAAGATAAACGGGGTACAAGGATTCCAGTAACAGGTTCGGATGGTCTTGGAGAGAATAGTTCCGATTTGGAACTTTTGACTTTGTCCCTTTTTTCGATGCAGTCGATCGCACTTTATAGGTATCTAGAATTTGGTCAGACAAGTTAGGACCAGACCATACGTTTAGTGCAATTTTTGCCAACCAGTCTGCGCGTGCACAAATATTTCTCTCGTCCCATGTTGGCAGATGTCCCAGACCTTGATTCAAATTCAAGGGAGACCGACTCAGACCTTTTTCAGGAGCACTTGGCATATCACGCTTCTCGATGAAGGTTTTGTCACTAAACTCACTGTTGTAAGCGGTGAGAGTCAAGTTACCCAAGGTGTGCAAATACTCTTTTTGTATCCTTTGCCAATCTGGTCCGAGAGTTGTCTGCCAACCATGAGATAGGTTTTCGTTTTGAGGCAAGATGTGTTCAACAGTGAAATTCTTGACGTCAACTCGCTCCTTTCGTCCATGGTTTTCCAGCCGTCGAAGCCAGTATTTCTGTCTTGGAAAGTTGTAAAGATCGCGTGTGTGCAAGTTTCGAAAAAACTCGTCATCAGTTGGAAAACGCCGATATGAAGGC
>CAIYBQ010000130.1 GCA_903924445.1 uncultured Armatimonadota bacterium
CCATAGTGAACACGTAAGTAAAATAACACTGTCAATTGTAAACAACAACGCGCTGTGGGAACGGCCAGTCGGTGCAAGCCAGGGCCACGGGAAGTCAAAGAACGCAAAGTTGAGGCCGTAGTAGACAAGCGTCACAACCACGAGACCCGTTGCTAGAAGCGGCGCAGCCTTTGTCTGGCGCGTTGATATCACACCGGTGAGCATCGCCAGTGGGATGATGACCAGCCAGGCGAACCCGGATGTACGCGTTAAGCGAGATGCATCCACGCACAGCGCAACATACGTCTTCGCCACAATCGGCAGCGCCGTCAGCGGTAAGGCGACGATCGCTGCGCCGCGCACGCCTCCGACCACAATCAGCAACAAGGGTAACACCGTCATCGGGATTCCAAGGTCTGCCACCGCATCAAACCAAGGGAAGCTACAAAATGTCCAGACGTACAACAGACAGACATGGATGCCAGCGAGCACATACACCCAAACGGATGACCATGGTTTTCCATCCGAGTCCGGATCCTCACGGATCTCACCCTGATATCTGTGCATCACCCCGGAAAGCGCACCGCCCCAGACGCTGCCAAAGGTGATTTCCATGATGTTCCACCAGTTCATCAATGCATCGACCTGGCCAAACACCTGCTTGTAGACATCCGGGAACCACGCATGCCCCGCCTGCCACAGCTGCCCTCCGGCAAACCCGATCCCTCCCGCGACAAACCCAGCACAGCCAAAAATCACCGCTAGGCGGTCCCGCTGGACGAAACCGCGATAGCTCATCAACGCAAGCCAGGCGAACAACAAGCCACCCCAGCGCTCCTGGCGAGGCTTCAGAACATCGAGTGTGGCATCCGGCGTCCAGCGCCAATCGGCTGAAAAATTGAGCAGCGGTAACTTGTGCGCCTCTGGATCAAAGGGCATGTTCAGCAACCGCTGGCCGATGAGAAAGGACGCCATCATGATGCCTAACACACTCAAAATGTGTTTCAGTGTCCACCCGCGTCCGCTCAGCGCACTGCCGAAAAAGGTCGCCCCAATCGCAATCCAAAGCCCACCTTTTATAAAGAGACCAAGCTCACCCCAGAAAAACGCTGCGGGATTTCCAACCATCCCCTTGTTCTGTGTGAGCCCAATCGTTTGGCCATAGGTCTCCAGGCCACCGATGCCGATGCCAACGGTTAACATCGCAATCGCGACAAGCGGGGTTCTCGGATGCAGCTGTGCCCCGTAAAGCAACATTAATGTAAAGCCGACGAGCGCCCCTGAAAGCATCGCTCCCGTTTCGTGCCCGTACTGTCCCCGGATACCCCAGCCCATCCCGCCCGCCGCCGCGCCCGCGAGCAGCGCAAGCCAGAGGGGAGGCTGAAAGGGCACACGATGTGGAGAATGACTTGACACCATTCATAAGTATTACATTTCCAGCCAAACCATCGATGCTGGTGAATGGAATGCGCTGCGATAGCATCACCGGACATGGCAACGCTTGCAGATATCCAGCGCATCGCGCTTTCCTACCCGGGTGTTGTCGAAGGGGATGGCCATCAGCGGGCATTTGGCGTGCCGGTCCGAGGTCGAAGCAAAGGCATTTGTTGGGAATGGATGGAGCGTGTTGAGCCTAAAAGGCCGAAGCTCCCGAATCCGGATGTGTGGGCGTTCCTCGTCCCAGGGCTAGCTAAAAAAGATGCCCTTATCGCCACCGGTCCGCCCGAGCTCTACGTGGATGACCCGCACTACGACGGCTACCCGGCAGTCGTCATCCGCCTTGAACATTTGGATGAAGCATTGCTCCGCGAGCTGATCGAGGATGCATGGATTTCGGCCGGGAGCAGCGAAGGTCGGAAGTGACTATTCTTTTGGAGTCCAGCCCAGAACAACATCAAATTTCGCTCTTAGCTCCCCCGCGGCGCTTCCCTTTAGCGGCTCAAAACCGACCATGACGGATTCCCGCTGCGCTTTGTCCTTAATGCCCTTGATAACGCCATCCGTTTCGTTTTGTGCATGCCCCTTAATAAAACACTGCGTCACAAACTTGGGCTCGCCCTTGTGCTTGATGGCCATATGGATATGCGGTGTACGGCCTGGGTATGGAACAGGCTTGATGGTTCGGAAGAGATACTCGCCCGTACTCCCCGTCAGGAACCGCCCAAAGCTCTGAAAGTTGCTGTCCGGCCCGTGGCCACCCTGCGGATTCGCACCGCGTGTGTGGCGGTAATTGCCATAGGCATCACATTGCCAAATCTCAACCAGCGCACCGCGAACCGGCTCGCCACGCGCATCCAGAACACGACCCGAAAGGTAGGTGACTTCACCCACCGCGGATGTAAGGGCATCGTTCAGCACAATCAGGTCATTGTCCGTATCGA
>CAIYBQ010000131.1 GCA_903924445.1 uncultured Armatimonadota bacterium
CCGCACCGACTCGATGTTTCCATTTTTGCGCAACTTTGACATTTATGAAGGCCACACCTGGGCGGATGGCAATGGCGATTTCGCGGTTGGAAACAATAACGAGTCCAGCAGCGAGGCCATGAACGCCTGGACGGGGCTGATTCTTTGGGGGGAGCTGACGGGGAATAAGGCGATCCGGGATGCTGGCATTTACCTCTACGTGACCGAAAAGGATTCCATCGACAGCTACTGGTTTGGCATTTACAAAAACTACCCCGATGCCTTTACGCCGCAGTACGCCAGCATGGTCTGGGGCGCAAAAGCGGTATATGCGACCTGGTTCTCGGGCGATCCCATCCACATGCACGGCATCAATATCCTGCCGCTGCAGAGTGGCAGTCTGTATCTCGGGACGCACGGAACAGCAATCAAACCATTTGTCAATGTCCTTGAACGCGAGCGCATCGCTTTCGATAAAAAGGACACCAAGCGCGACCAAAGCCTGCCGCCACGCATCGGAAAGCAGCTCGGCGGCTGGGCGGATGTCATCCAAATGTACCAAGTCCTCGCCGACCCGGCGGGCGCATTTGCGGCATCCGATTTTGATAAGCAGGAAATCGAAGCGGGTAACTCGCGGGCGAATTACTACCAGTGGATGCAGACGATGAATAAGCTTGGCCGTGTCGATGCCGGCATCACGGCGGATATTCCGACCTATGCGGTCTTTAAGAATGTCGACAAGCGCACCTACATCGCGTTCAATGGCGGCGCGAAGGCGCGGGTTGTTCGCTTCTCGGATGGCACATCGTTTAGCATTGCGCCCCGCACGACGAAAGTCCATTCCCGCTGACAGATCACGGCAGCCGTCGTTCAAGGAACTATAGAAATGCAAAAGCCACCACAACCCGTTCAGAAGCGAAAGCCACTCGATACATCCGCGGCGCTGCGTCAGAACACATCTGCAACGAGCTGGCCGCAGTTCCGCGGTCCGGGAAGCAGCGGGATTGGTACATCCCCGCTGCAACCGACGGAGTGGTCTGCCACCAAAAATGTCCTCTGGAAGACCACGCTTCCCGGGCGGAGCTGGAGCTCACCAATCGCCTTTGGAGAACGCCTCTATGTAACCTGCGTCATCCGCGAAGGGGAGGCCGAGAAGCCACGCAAAGGCCTCTACTTCGGAGGTGAGCGGCCATCGGTGCCGACGGACCGGCACTTGTTTAAACTCCTCTGCATCCATATGAACACCGGCAAGCTGCTCTGGGAAACCACGCTGCACGCCGGCGCGCCGAAAACCAGCATCCACCTCAAGAACTCCTACGGCGCTGAGACGCCCTGTACGGATGGCCAGCGCATTTACTGCACCTTTGGCGGTCTCGGTGTGTTCGCACTCTCGATGGATGGCAAAAAGCTCTGGTCGCGCGAGCTTGACCCAGCGAAAACACGGTACGGCTGGGGATATGCAAGCAGCCCGGTGGTCCACGATGGCCGTGTTTACATGGTCAATGACAACGATGATCGTGCGGAGTTCATAGCACTGGATGCACGGACAGGCAAGGACGTTTACCGTGTTCCGCGGGATGAAAAGTCGAACTGGGCGACGCCATTTGTGTGGACACA
>CAIYBQ010000132.1 GCA_903924445.1 uncultured Armatimonadota bacterium
AGCGGTAACCCGCGGAAGGCTGCGCCGGTGGCTGTCGAGCCAGCACGGATTCTCCCAAACGATGGCGTTGTCCGCGTTGGACGTGAGACGCAAGGGCGCAAGGGCGGCGGCGTGACGGTTGTGACCGGCGTTCCGCTCGAAGGGGATGCCCTGATCGCCTACGCCAAAGAGCTCAAACAGCGCCTCGGATGCGGGGGAACCTGCAAGGATGGCATCATCGAGATTCAAGGTGACAAGCGTGATCAGCTCATGACAGAGCTTGCTAAAAAGGGCTGGAAGGTCAAGCGCGTCGGCGGGTAACCCTCCAGCCTGCGTAACTTAGGCGCCTGGCAGATGGAACACCGCATCGCCGTACTGTAGCTGAATGAGATTGACTTGCCCAGCGTGGTACCAGAGGTTGCGGTAGATGACTTCATACAGGTCGATGTAGCGCATCGTCCGCACACCAACCTCCAAGGTCTCCTCAAGCTGTGAAGCATCAACTTTTTCAAGCTCACTCAGTGCTTGAGCAAGGGTTTCATCAAACATCGGGAGCGCTTGGCTAGCATCCGCAAATGGCCTTGGCGCAAGCATTGGATGCTGCTTTGGAGCTTCACCGCCAGTCAATGCATTGAAGACCATATTGTTTACTTCAATCAGCTCGCCAAGCATGTCATTGACACTGCGCGTTTGGGCCGTGCCATCGATGGCAGGAATCCAGTCCCGCTTGTCCTCGGGCATCACTTCAACCCAGAAGCGGAAAACCTGCCCCGTAGATGCGATGCGCTCTAAAAGAAATGCCTGTGCTGTCATTGGTTGTAAACTCACCTTTCTAATACCAGGCCCGCTGCGTATGGGACTCATCTGGCACGATGTCATTGAACCGGAAAATCTTCTGTGTGTCCTCAGACCAGGAATCCCACGTCGTCTGCGGAATGTTGCAGGCTTCCTCGTGGACAAACGCCCGCTGGTAAACGATTGCCATCATCGTGCGAAGCTCTGTCCCCGGGTTTGGAACGCCCCGGTGCCACATCCGTAAATCGCGGACAACCAGCGCTCCAACAGGCAACACCGTGCGCTGGCTTGGAAAGAAACGCGCACGCTCTTCGAGCAGTGCTCCATCAGCTTCACAGTCATCCACAATCCAGTGCGTCCCGGGCCAGACTTCCGTCGCGCCATTTTCAAGTGTAAATGGAATCAATGGGATGTTTACGACCGCGTGAACAATTGGTGTTGGTGCGTTGTGGATGCCAAATAGCGTCGGCGTATCCCGGTGAATCGGCTGGTAGCCTGAGCCCGGGCACGCGGTGTTTGTATGGATGAAAGAGCAGCGGATATCTGCCATCGCTGAATGCATGATCTGGATGGCAAAGGGATTGGCGACGATTTCTTCGGCGGCCACCGCACCGACAATCGGCGGGAAGAAGCCAACGTGGTTGGTGCCAAATGTTTTATCGGCAAGACCTGCGAGCCCACCTCGTGATGCCAAGTAGCCATCAAGCGCTGTATCGTGCTCGGCCTTTACTTGTGTAACAAGGCGCGGGTCAATTGCATTTTCAATCACTACAAAACCCGTATCGCGGAGGACGCGGCACATTGAGGAGAGGCGATCGGCAGAAAGCTGACAGCTCGCGAGCTCAGAATCTGTAAGGGTGAAGGTAGCAGGTATCATAGGGCGGCTCCGGGGATACCTCAGGCATCCAAGTCATACCAGAGCGTATTCTCCCACCAGGAAGCACCAACCTGCCATGAAAAAACGACCTGTACCCGCATCGGACCTCTCCATACGCGCTGTCTACACGCTAATGACGGAAGTCTTCCAGCCACGTCCGATTGGCTGGGTTGGAACGACATCGGCCGCGGGCATCCACAATATCGCACCCTTTTCCTACTTCATGCCGATTGGCTCCGCGCCTCCGACGGTTGCCTTCTCAAGCGCAAAGGATCGAAATGGCAAGGAAAAGAACACGCTAGATAACATTTTGGAAACGGGAGTGTTTACGCTCAGCATGGTCACCGCCGACCTGATCGAGCAAATGAATGCCAGCAGCGCGACGGTTCCGGCATCGGTATCCGAGTTTGATGAGACAGGCTTAACACCGGTTCAGGGAACGTGGGTCAACGCACCCTATGTTGGAGAAGCGCATGTCACGAGTGAGTGCCGAGTCCTTCAAACGATTCCCCTTGGAAATACAACGCTGGTGATTGGTGAGATTCTTGGTTTTCATATGTCAGAAACATGGGATGCCAAAGAGGGCGTGCCCGCGCATGTCGGACGGCTGTCATCTACAAACTACATCCTGACATCAGGTGAACAGGTCAGCCTGCCTCGTCCGGAATAGGCGGACAGTTGGTTTCAATCCATTCGTGCGCTGCGGGTGTTTGCAAGATGGTTACACTTCCACCGGCCTGCTCTGACCAGATGGCTGCCGTCGTGGATGCGGTCATTGCGACGGAAATCTCAGATCCAGCAAGGTCGCTCAGGCAGACACTTTCGATGGCTTGGACGCCGCACGGGATGATGTGCCGGAAGCCAGAGAGGCTTTCTTTGGTCACATTGATGGCAAAGCCGTGCATCGTCACCCACTGCTTGATGCGCACACCAACCGCTGCGACATATTTACGGCCCAGCCATATACCGGCGTGAAAGTCGACCGTGTGCAAGCCCGGGACGCCGAGGCGTTCTCCCACACGAAGCACATTGGTTTCAAGACCGGCTATGTAGCCGCGAACATCACGGTTATTTTCGCCCAAATGGATAATCGGATAGCCGGTGAGCTGACCTGGCCCATGGTAGGTCATGTCTCCTCCCCGGTTCGTCCCGAAGAGGGCAACTCCTTGGTCACCGAGTGACTCCGTGGATGTCAGCAAGTTCGCATTTTCAGCGGTCTTGCCGTACGTGATCACCGGTTCGTGTTCCAGGAGGATGAGGACATCGGGGATGATGCCAGAGCGGCGGGCGGCGGCGATGCGTTCTTGAATTTCGAGACCCTGCGGATAGGTAACCGCAGGGCCATTCGTGAAATCTAGGATCACCAACGCTGCCTGATTCATAAATCAGACATTGCTCGGGAGCTTTGCAGCACGGATCTCAACCAGTTTTCGGTCAAGCGCCACACGGGCATCTCCAAGCTTCTGCTCGATAATTGTCAGCTCATTTTGATCGAGGCGGTCGATCTTTATTTCAGCGATTGCATCCGCGATACGCTCTGCGATTCCAGCCATCGCACCCGCAGGGCTTGGCGCAGTTGTCGAAATACGACCCGTGATAACAGGAATTTCAGCGATATCTGCATCAAGGATCCGATCCGCCAGCTCCGGGAAATCGCGTACTGCACGGGCAACGCGGGCGGTGTCATCGGATGACAGCTTTTCCCCGCGAACCTTCTGAACGACACGTTCCTGAAGCTCAGGCTCTTCGTTCAGCTGACGCAAAAAGCGTGCATGCTTTTCGGTGATCTGGCCATCCGCTGGGCGGTTTGGACTCGAAACGACCTGTTCGGCAATTGCTTCCGGGAGGTCGAGGAGGTCAAGAAGATGTCCAACCATCCGGTCAGACAGTCCAAGACGCTGCGCGACTTCCTTGTTCGTCCCTTGAATTTCTTGCTTGAGAATCTTGATCGCGTTGGCTTTATCTACCGGCGCGAGGTCTTCGCGCTGCAGGTTTTCGATGAGCTGTTCGCTGCGGCGGTCGATGGCATCCGCTGGGCGTACCAGACAAGGAACTTCATCGAGGCCTGCGAGCTGACTGGCGCGCCAGCGGCGCTCGCCAGTGACAATACGGTACGCATCCACGCCCGCAAGTGGCACAACGGTGATTGGGTTGAGCACCCCGTGTTGGCGCAGGGAATCCGCAAGCCCAGCAAGTCCGGTTTCATCAAAAACCTTCCGGGGCTGATCCGGGTCCTCGACGATTTTATTGATAGCGATGCGGCGTAGTTCCAATGAATGCTCCTGATACGAATATCGTGTTGATTTACAACACGCCTGCCATTCTACTCGCAAATGGATGCCGTCCCCGGAAAGTGGAATGAGAGAAATGTTTGGTGGACTTACTACGTTGCAGCCGTGCCTTTACTGACTGTCGATGCAGTGACCATAAAAACGAATTCGGTCACAGCTTATGACAA
>CAIYBQ010000133.1 GCA_903924445.1 uncultured Armatimonadota bacterium
AGTACCCGAGCCATCGTCATCAGCACCATTGAAGATACGGTCCGTACCTTCAGGAGCATTGTTGCGGACACCAACGTGGTCGTAGTGTGCACCAATCGCAACGTATTCCGACTTCAGCTTAGGATCGGTTCCTTCGATAATCCCAATCACGTTCTGTGTGCGCTGGCGGGTGATATCGCGAGTTACGGTGAACTGTGCAACCTTAGCAGGTGCAAATGCCTTGCCCTTGGATGCTTTGCTGTCCGTGGCCGTCGGAAGGTCCATGCCTTCACTATTCACCAAAGCAGCGCTAATGGCAGGGCTTACGGCAATGGTAGGAACTGCTGGAACGACTTCCGCTGGATCCTGGATACGACCAAAGTTCGCACGGGTGTTCGTCTGCTCGAACTGGCGGACTTTCTGCTTCCATGCTGCATCATCGCCAGCGGTCAGAATCACGATGCCAACGGCACCAAGCTTTCGCGCAACGGCGGCCGGCGGGAGGTAATCGACACCCGATTTTCCATCTTTCCACGGCATATCAGGTGGCATTGCGGTGGAGACAACGAGGACTTTACCCTTTACATCCAAGCCTTCGTACGGATCAACACCCTTGGACTTCCACTGCCAGCCATGCCCGACGTAAACCATCATGCCTTTGGCATCACCGCGGTTGAATGTCCCAGCACTGGTTTGCGCTGCAACAAAGTCCTCGGTGTACTTGAGAACGCGGCCATCTACGGATGCCATCGTTTTCTCTTTGTCCAAGCGTGCACGTGTCAGGAAGATGTCCTGGAAATAGGTTCCTTTGTCGCCGCCTGGCTTGACGCCAAACTTCTTCATATTGAAGGCAAGGAACTCTGCTGCTGCATCGAGGCCCGGACTTGGTGTGTCACGTCCCTGAAGCGCATCACTGGCAATGAAATTCAGGTAGTCGCGGGCAGCATCAGGAGTGATGACTGTATCTGCAGCCTTACGATAAGCATTCGCAGCTGCCGCAGATTGTGAAGCAGGTGCTTTCGGCTTCGGCGGTGCACCCACGGAAGGCAGCAGGAGTGACAGAGAAAGAGCAAGAGGAATTATTGTCATCATTTATATCTCAGAGAAAAAGAATTTATTGAATGGAATCGGACGGTACTCATAGGCTGGAGGGTCAACAAGTGTCATCTTGTAACCAAGGCCAGCAAGAAAGGTTGCGACACGCGCATGGAGCTCAGGCGAGTGCAGCTCTACGGAGATGTGCGGATGGAAGCGTTCAAGGGTGCCACGCATACCCTCAAGAACATCCATTTCGCCGCCGTCTACATCAATCTTCACAACATCGACACGTGACAGCCCAGCTTTAGCAGCATAGTCATCAAAGGTGATGCCGGGAAAGTCCACGGTGTTTGGCCCGATGGCAAATTCTGTAACAATGGTCAAGCGTGAAAGTCCAGCAGCAGAATTTAAGTCGTAAGCCTGTTGCATGTACTCGCGGCGGTCGCTGGGTTCGAACGCGATGATATGGCCGCTAGTACCCGCCTCACGTGCCATGAGCAGCGTGAAGTAACCTTCGGCGGCACCGATATCCACGCAGACCGATCCTGGCTTAATTGCCTTGATTAGCCAATCCATTTGCGCAACTTCGTAGATTCCTCGCCATGTCTGGGTATCGCGGACAAAGTCGAAGTAGGCAACCATCCCCTTCATGGGTCCGCCAAAAAACTTGGCTCTGCGCATCCCTTTACCGAACAGGATGCCTTTAATGGTCTTTGCGATGGACGGCATAAACACTACCCCAACACGGTGGTACGGCACTGACTGACGCCAGCCGGATCAACATATTTGACACGCAAACCGTAGGCTATTGCATCATGTAGCAGGGAAAAGTACCAGTCCCACTCACGGTCACCCGCCCGGGACACGCAATCGTGCGCATCTATAAACAACGCGGGTTATGCCGCTGATAAACTTAGCGGAAACGCCTATAGTTGAATGGTCGTATTTCAAGAAATGGAGGCTGCTATGGAAAAATGTAAAGCATGTGGTGGGAGCATCCCGGAGAGTGCCCGCTTCTGCGCGTTATGTGGTAAAGCCATTTCCGTTGCAACCAGTAGCCCGGCTTTTGGTAAGCTCGCATCCCCTTCGACCCCGCCCGGAACTTCCAATCCAGCCGAAGCACCCGCCGCCCCGACCCAAGATCCCAAAAAGTGGATTATTGGAGGCATTGCAGCGATTGGCTTACTCGGATTGGGTGCCTTTCTTGCAAAGACGGCTGGACTTTTGGGTTCACAGCCAACATCGACCAAGAGCACCGCGATTCTTGCACCTCCCCAGACTCAAACGGCCACCGCACCCGTTCTACAGGCGCCAACCACTAGCGCACCGGAAGCGCCTGTCCTAACGCCACCTGGGCAGACTGGCATCCCGATGCCCGAGGATGTCATCGCGTACCTCCGCTGGCTGAAGCAATACCACGCTGACCTCCGGCAGCTATCGTCTTCGCTTGAAGGCGTCGCGATGCAGATCATCCCAACGATGACCGTAAATGGCTATAACCAGCTGTTCAATGAGGAAGAAAACAAAATCAATGTGCCGGGGCAGGACCAGACGCGTGGGCGGTTGCTTGAAGTGACATCTCAGCTCAACCAGATGGCCGGACGCTTCAATGGAGTCCGTCCTCCCGATCCCTGTGCACCTCTTGCCGGTCAATATCAGCAGTCGATGAACGTGCATCTTCAACAAATTGCAAAGCTTGCAACATTGTTGGAGAAGATTATGGAAAACCCGGCCGATGCAGCCACCCTGTTACCGGAGCTCACCGCGGAGCAGGGAAGCAAATCGATGTCTGGTCAGGCGGATGGTGCAGTCAAGGGTGCTGATCAGCAGCTGAATGCCCTGCGCGAACGCTACATCGACATCCCAAGCGACATCAACCGTGGAACCTTCCAAATTGACACCCTTGACAGCGGCCTAAATGCTGGCAAGCTCCTCGGCGGCAAGGGACTCGGGATGTAGGCTCATCCGCCAAACGTAGACTGAACAAAAAAGCCTCCCGGAATCCGGGAGGCTTTCTCGTAACTTACAAACCAGCTCGTTAGAAGCGATACGCCAAGCGGAGCTGAGAACCGCTGAAGTTCATTCCTTGAGCTTCGTTGATAGATGTGACATCGTATTCGAGCCCCCAGCCATCATTTCGCTCATAGCCAACCAACAGCTTTGCACCAAAGCGGCTGCTCGTTCCTCCGCTTTGCAGGGAGTAGAAACCAAGGCCTCCGCCGTAGTAGAAGCGATCGGATGACACCGGGCTGCTGACATAAGAGCGAACTTGTGCACCGACTCCAATACGGCGGACGGAATCACGACCAGCGCCAATGCTCACCAAGCGATCACGCCACGAGTAGTCGAGGTAAGCGCCAGTGATGGTTGGGAGTTTGGATGTTGACTTCTTGAAGTCGTACGAAACACCAAACGATGCATTTGTGTTAGCAGAGCCATCCGTTGGCCGAAGAACACCAGCAACGACTCTGAGTGGTCGCTGAACAGTAACCTGATCTGCAACAACTAACGGCTGGGAGACAATATTTGATGCCAATGCGGCCACCAAGAGGGTAATCATATTGAGAAAATCCTAGTCCTGAATGCCCATCAGTATATCAAAGAGGCGTTGGTCCAACTGCTCGTATGGCAGCGCCTGAGCCGTGATGCCATCGACATCGAACTGCCGTGTCTGGATCGCATTTGCACGCTCTGGTGTGTATTCTCCGAGGAGTGCTTCGGATTCTGAACAGCTCGGATTCAGCTGCGCGAGGAGCTCCTGCACAACAGGATCTGCATCGAAGATACGTGCCTTCTCCTTGAGGATCAGGTAGGAACGCATACATCCCTTGACGAAGCCGAGGATATCCGCATCATCGGATGCCGTACGCAGTGGGTGCGCATCGAAGTGAAGCGAGCCCTTGTAGCCGTAGTTCTCAAGCATCCGCACGAGGAAGAATGCATTCTTGGCATCTTCTTGTCCGAAGCGAAGATCTTGATCAAAGCGACCAGGCTTTTGGCCATTGAGGTCGATGTGGAAGAGCTTGCCTGCCTCGAGTGCCTGTGCGACTGCGTGGTAGAAGTTGAGACCAGCGATGGTTTCATGGGCGACTTCCGGGTTCACCCCAACCATCTCTGAATGCTTTAGGGTTGCGATAAAGCCAAGCATTGCACCGGTGGTCGGCATGTAGATGTCACCGCGTGGCTCATTTGGCTTCGCTTCAAGTGCAAACTTGTAGTCATATCCCTGCGCAACGGAGTATTCACAGAGGAAGTCCATGGCTTCACGCATCCGCTTGGATGCAACGACGGCATCCTTGCCAGCATCCACTTCAGCACCTTCACGGCCGCCCCAGAAGACGTAGACCTTGGCACCGAGCTCATTGCCGACATCCATCGAACGCATCGTCTTCTGCAGCGCAAAAGCACGCACCTTGGGGTCATTGGATGTAAATGCACCATCGCGGAAGATTGGGTGCGTGAACAGATTCGTGGTTGCCATCGGGACACACAGCCCAGTGTCATGCAGACGCTGCTTGAATGCTGCGATGATGCTGTCCTGTTCGGCGATGGACTTGCCAAATCCGAGGAGGTCATGGTCGTGGAGGTTGACGCCGTAGACGCCGAGGTCTGCGAGCTTGTCGAGCATCGTCAGCGGGTCATATCCAGGGCGGGTTGGCTCGCCAAACGGGTCGCGTCCGTTGTTTTGCAACGTCCAGAGACCAAATGTAAACCGATCAGACTTTTGTGGGGTAAAGAGCGACATCGCTGGCATCCTTAGTGAGCATTTTGTTGACAGGGAAATCCACTGTCACAGCCATCAGTCTACACGTTGCTCAGCGGCTATCCCCACTACAGAGTTCCCGATAGAGTTTCATAATCTTCCGAACGTACCCTTGGGTTTCCCGGTACGGCGGGATACCTCCCCAGCGGCGTACGGCGCCCATGCCAGCGTTGTAGCTCGCAAGGGCAAGTGCCAGGTGGTTGTCACTAGCCTTGTCAAAATCATTTGACTTGCTGTACTTGTTGAGGCGTTCCTTGATGAGGTAGATGCCGCCAGCCAGATTCTGAACAGGATCATAGGGATTTGAAAGGCGTAAGCGCTTGACCTCATCGGGCATCAGTTGGATGAGTCCCATCGCCCCTTTGTGGCTGGTCTCCGTGATGCGAAAGTCGCTTTCCGCAACAACGGTTGCCACCGCGAGCCGGGGATCGAGGTCGTATTCTTCCGAAAAGCGCAGGATTCCGTACGTGATCTGGTCTGCCTGTGCATCGGAGAGGCGCTTATTGTGACGTTTGATGTAGCCTTTGTAGCTTGCGAAAACGGACTGGCTCTTTGGCGACAGAGCAGCACGAAGCCGCGCGATAGACCCGACCGTACCGGGTTTAGGCGTCGGAATAACTGATGCGCTTGACTGTTGAGGCTTTTTGACGGCAACGGTCGGAGCTGCACGGCGTTCTGCTTCGAGCCAGCGTGCTTCTGCCCGCAGGCGCTCCTCAAACCAGCGTGCTTCCCTGAGGGCAATATCTGCTGCACTCGCGACTGCGATCACCGTCATCGGGGGGATGCCAGAAAGGACGCCATCGGCATCCGACTTGCTAACGGTCGCAAGGACACGCACGGTGCTACCTGAGTGAAGCCAGACCGGTTGAACGCTGATGGTAAGGCGCACAGTTGAGTTGTCCGGCAGGGTGAGTATGAGGACTGCATCGTCTTCATCGCCAGCCAAGATGCCCGTTAGGCGACCATCGAGTTCAAATGGGACATCCGGGGGAATACGAAAGCCTCTCGATGCGGAAACAAAGCTACCCTGTTTCCACCCACTGGCTCGGCGCTGTGCCAGGTATTGGTCCGTTGGAGATTGCATCGTTTACCATCCCTTTTGAGAGGGTTGTGCGTAAATGTAAACATCCGCTGAGAACAGTAATCGATACGGAGAGACAGGGATTCGAACCCTGGGTAAGATTTGACACCTACAACCACTTAGCAGGCGGCCGCTTTCGTCCACTCAGCCATCTCTCCACAACAATCAACCGTCCTCAACGGACATGTAGGAATATCATGCTGAACACCCGGGTGCAAGGAATGTGGGGTAAAACGCTTGCTCCGGAGGACGTTTTCAGGATAGGGTTCGCTTGAAAACCGCGGATTGAGAGGTCTCTATGACACGAAGAGCGATTATGCTGGCAGGGTTGGGTTTGTTGTTATCTGTACCGATGGCTGCATTTGCTGGACCAACAGGTCAGTCAGGTATGCGTGAATCTGACATCATTTACCGGCGCAAGCAAGGCGTAGCGTTGACGATGGATGTGTTCCGTCCGGCAAAGCCCAACGGTGCTGCGGTGCTGTGGATGGTTTCCGGTGGATGGGTCTCAAGCCATGAGGCTATCAATCCTGGTTATGCAAAGCCGTTCACCGATGCCGGCTACACATTTATTCAGGTCGTGCATGGAGCGGCTCCGCGCTACAAGGTCGATGAAATCGTTGAGGACATGCACCGCGCTGTGCGGTTCGTTCGCTTCAATGCAAAACGCTTTAGCATCGACCCGAGTCGTATTGGTATCTCAGGCGGTTCCGCTGGCGGGCATTTGTCAATCATGATGGGTGGATTCGGTACGCAAGGTGATCCGAAAGCCACAGACCCGGTTGATCGTGAAAGCAGCAAAGTGCAAGCGGTGGCGTGTTTCTACCCTCCAACGGACCTGATGAACTACGGGAAGGAAGGCGCCAAAGCGATTGACATCCCGATGCTTAAGTCCTACTGGCCGGCATTCGGTGTCACGGACACAACTCCAGCGGCTGACCGGGAAAAGATTGCTGCCAAGATCTCTCCGATCATGGGAAATCTCAAGGATGTCCCCCCAACTCTGATTGTTCATGGCACGGCTGACATTCTCGTCCCGATTCAACAGTCGGAGCGGTATGTCAGTGCACTGAAAGCCGCTGGACGCACCGCACAGCTCGAAGTTCGACCGGGCAAAGGGCATGGCTGGCCAGGGATGGAATCCGACCTCGGACTCTTTATCACCTGGTTTGGCAAGTACCTGCCAGCAAAGTAAGCACGAACGTCCAACCAGCCCCTAAGACAACCGGGGGCTGGTTTCACCCTTGATCAGTGGAAGCCCGACTTGACACTTCAGCGCCGATGCTGGTGTATACGAGCTTTACTGCATATACGGAGGCGCTTTTGGATAATCAGGCATCCAAGCCAACACGCTGATCACTTGCAACAAATGTCAACCGTGGAAGATTGATCCAGCCATATTGGACAGCACGCACAATCATTTCAGTCTGGCAGCTCACACCCATTTTCGTCCGGACATTTGATAAATGCTTACGAAAGGTACTGAGAGAACATCCCAGTTTCGCAGCCAAAATCACAGGCGGTGCTGCCGGCTGTTCGGTCAGCAAATGCAACACTGCATGCTCACGACACGTCAAAGGACAGCCATTTTCGTTGAATTCGTCTGTAGTCACACCATGTCTCCTGAGTCGGGCTGACGAAACGGAGCAAATACACCGATTTCCGCCCGGATATATGGCTAACATAATAAAAAACGGCCATTACACGGCCGTTTCAACGCAATTTACATAGCTTGTAATGGTAGCGAAAATCACTCAATTCCCGCCCATTTCCGGCTAACAATACCAACAGTTTAGCCTATGTGCAAGATTCCGTAGCACACTTTCCCGCTCTTACTCCCAACAACGCTTGTAATGGTAAGCGCATCGAGGACACCGCTCCATTTTGTAGCCTTCACAACCACACGCTTACGTGCCACACGCTTCGCCTCAGCAAGCGTAACATCCGTCAGGGGAGCATGCTCACCCAGTGTCCGAAGGATAGACATCGTCCAGTCATCCCCCACCTGATGTTCAAAAAATGGGTCAAAACAGATTACATCGTAGTGGTTATCAGGACACTGCTGGAGGTACTCCAGATGGTGCCCGAGGTGCACAACCTCGATACGCCGCATTACGGCATTAATGCGCCCGTTCTGCGTCTCAAGCGTCGCAAGGCCACGTGACACCACTAAACCAAGCTCAGGACAGGCCTCAACACCGTGTACAACACCAGTCTCACCCACGGCATGCGCGCAAAGTAACGCTTCACCGCCGTAGCCAAGGGTTGCATCGAGCACCCGGTCCCCTTCCTCAAGAGCGCATGCATCCAGGAGGTGATCGACCTGTCCACGCATGTAATTCCCGAGGCGGACATAGCCCATGTTTGGATGATAGTGCAGCTGGCCACCATCCCGGTCGACCAGCAACCAGCGGTCTGACTGCACGACCAAAAAACGCAGTACGCTCTCATCCATCTCAAACATCGCATCCATCTTGCGGCTGCGACGCACGAAAAATGGCAAGCCAAGCGCATCCGCGACGCTGCGCGCATGCTCAACCTCATCCTTGCGGCTCTTTAGCGCACACGTCACCGCAAAGCCGGGGATGGGCTTCCAGCACTTCGGAATCCCTATCAATGAGCAACATCCAACAGTAAGGACGCTGCGCTGACGCTTCGTTCTGTGCCATCCGGGAGCAGCACAACAACGTGACTAAGGCCCGCAAGGCGAACAATCGAAACCTTGCCAAAGCTTGGGTGATGTCGCCAATAGCCGCCGCAGTGCCGG
>CAIYBQ010000134.1 GCA_903924445.1 uncultured Armatimonadota bacterium
AATGACCGACATATTGTGTCGTATTCGTCACGCAAACATTAATCCAACTCCTGTAGGGGCAGGCTTCCATGCCTGCCCTCGTCACACAATCGCATAACGTAACCAGGGCAGGCGCAGAGGCCTGCCCCTACGAGTGGTTGTTTGAAATGTGGATAGCCACCAGACAGCTGAATGGATTCAAACTCCCACGATGACCAATGCGGGCGGACACGGCGGTCCGCCCCTAAGATGATCTTTCCGATTGCCACGGCAGAGTTCGGCACCTTACTTTTACAGGGGTACGGTATGCCAACACCAAGGCTTTATTGGATACAAAGGCTAGCCGCCATACGTATATCAGCGGTAAACGAGCAGCACTGTTGCCCATTGAGGATAACTCCTCAACGTTTTAACGACACGAAATTCACCTTTAAGCATCTCAATAATCGATATTGCCTTTGCATCGCAACCATCTGAAATACGATGCAGCTCAATAAATCCAATGTTTGTCTGAGACAGGAGTTCACTCATTCGTGGGTCATCAAACAATGAATACTCTCCACCTTCGATGTCGAGCTTTAATAGATATGGTCCGGACGCCTGGCGCTTTGCCAAGTCGGCAAAGATGTCGATTCCTTCTACTGGCGCCACGACCTCTTTACCCGTGGTACCCGTGACCGAACGTGAGCCTGGTCCTGCAGCTACAAAGTGCAGAAGTTCATCAGATGTACAGACAGCGTTACACATCACTTCGACATTCGGAAGGCTCTTTGTATTTGCGATAGCACGACGATAATGATGGAACAAGGCCTCATACGCAAGTATGCGTGCTTCTGGGAACTGAAGGCTGAAATATAACGATGCCATTCCGACGTTGGCGCCGAAATCGAGTACCGTTTTTATCTGATGACGCTTCGCTTCCTCAGGTAAGTCATACTCATCCCAAGCAAATATCTCGAACAGTGCCAGCTGCTCATCATCTGGTTCACCAATAGCGGAAATCTCAATGACCTGCCCGTTAGCGCAACGCATTTTCTGTAGATTCTTAAATGCTCTCATCACCGTAATAGCGGTGAAAAACTTAAGCGTTTGAATGAGTCCGAAAGTCCTCATCAGACGGAACTTTGCCTTGAATTCGCGGAATCCTGAAACGGATCCGACTACTTGATTCGCCGTGACATCCCACGGATTTTCATGATTGACATGTGAACCTAACGCAATACTCACTTGGCCGTTCCAATCAAAATCTAAATTCGTTGAGGGTTATGTCGGTATTGATCTCATGAAACTAGAGTAGCCATACATTTACCTTTGCAATTCGTCACTCATAGAATTTAGTCACAAATTAGCCTTCCCTTATGCTGAAAAGGGCATTGTCTTATTGGCACTTTGGTAGCTCGATGAATGTCGATCCAAAAACGACTTCTCACATGATTGCAGAGATTAAGTGTTAATCTCCCTCCCAAATCGGACACTCGATGGGGCCGTATCAGAATTCACACCACACTTAAAGTGACCTGATGCTGCGATCACTGCAGTTTCAAGGCGCGATGTATAAGACGGAAGTGACCAGCTTTGTTCGATGTCGAATCTGGCCCTTGCCCCCATATTAGATGCTACTTCTGGGTGTTCTACTAGAAACTTTATACGTTCATGCAGTGTCGCAACATCACCAACATCAACCAGAAATCCATTTTCGCCATCGATGATAAAGTCGGAAACAGAGCTTGTACGGGTAGCAATCACAGCTTTTCCCATCGCCATTGCTTCAACAATGACTGCGTATCCGCACGCAAACTTTGCATCGTGCATAGGCACAACAACAAATTGACTCAAACCATACAATTGACGTAATCCGGTGTAGTTTCCCGCGGATTTGACAATGACGTTATCTGGCAACGTTACTCCGTTTATGTTGGTCGCCACCGGATACCAGGCACTGTCTGCAGCAATCCGAAGCTCAATGTCGATGTCCTCTACTGCTGATATAAGCGTCTTGTAGTCCCGATTAGCTGTACCTGCGGCCAGAATCATCGGTTTTGAGGTGGTTTTTGCTACTGGCTTGAAAAAATTCGTATCAACTCCGTATCCAGTATCGTGCACATTAGATTGAGAAAATCCGTAGTCATCCACCATGGCAGCTGCCAATGATTGTGACAAGCACGCCCAATGGACATGCCTCTGAGCTGCTAATATTCTGGCGAAATACTTCCAGTACTTGGATCCAAAGTAAGAGCCATGGGTGATGATAACGATTGGCTTTTTGCTTCCTGTGACTAAATCAACAAGTGCACAGAGCATACCT
Organism: uncultured Armatimonadota bacterium; assembly: GCA_903924445.1. Lineage (GTDB taxonomy): Bacteria > Armatimonadota > Armatimonadia > Armatimonadales > Armatimonadaceae > CAIRTT01. The sequence goes on from CAIYBQ010000134.1 coordinate 2,285, forward strand.
ATATCTTCACCTGACACGATGGAAACGTTGCTTGCATTACGCCAACGCGAAGCAACCAAAGCAAATTGAAACTTTTGTTTTAGTCTACGAAGCAGAATCGAGCTGCAGGAGTCGGTTAGGCTACTAAAGTCATAAGCAGTCGATTCATTGCGGCGCATGAATTCCTGAAACTCAGATTGCGGATTCATGTCAGCATAGTCAGAAGTGAAATGAGGAACGGTTCCACCCAACAGATAGGCACAATTTGTCGAAGTTTTGGACCGGTTTGTCATCGTTTTTTCTATTCGCCCATTGTTATGATTAGGTTGTTCCATTACGATCACCTATTGCCAAAGCAGCCCAGCTGGGACGATTTACAGATTGCGCATTCAATCCACACTCATTCGTGATCAACATCGTAGTTCATCCAGGATAAACACCGACCAGAGCTGACACACGTTCCCGACGAACCTACATGCAATTTGCATGCTATGTGTCGTATAGAACACATTTTGGGGATCATAGTAAACGAATTTAGACCACTCGCGGCTGCTTGCTGACAACCAGACTAGGAGACACAAACACGTTGCTCACAGCTGTTCTAGATGGCGTGACAAAGAGTTAAGTTCCAGAGATGATGTCATTTCAACTGGGCCAACGGCTTGGTAGCTTCACTCACGTAACTTTAGGAGAGGATGTTCACAACTCGATAGAACATCAGAGTCCTGGATTGCTTCAAGCTGCAGCGCTGACCTGTGCGGGCTGACACGGCGGTCCGCCCCTACGCGGAGGATTTGGAGCGCGTGGCCACGTGTTAGACAGCTCACCCATTCTGTGAAGGGGAGATTTTTGCATCCAGCACACAAGCGAAAATGTGCCAATACCTGTAGAAAACCTACCCGCGGCGGCCCTTGCCGCCCAACAAGCGCGCAGCGACGATCAAGCCCACACTCACCGGTAAAATCCAAAACTGACGCGTGACCACATCCAGCTTTGTAAACCGCGCGACCATTAACAGAATGATCAGTGCGACGGAAATCCCAGCCATAATCCGAGGGACAATTGGAGGAACCATAGCCTCAGTCTACCGGAAAGCACACAGACGGGTATATTCCCAGTATGAACTACCGACAAATTGGAAATACCGACCTCTCCGTGTCCGAAGTCAGCCTCGGATGCTGGACGATGGGAGGACTCAACTGGGTTAATGGCAATGCGAACGGCTGGGCGAATGTCGATGAAGATGAGATCACAGCCGGCATCAAAACCGCCCTCGATGCAGGCGTCAACCACTTCGACAACGCGGATGTCTACGGAAATGGAAAAGCTGAGCGGATGCTCGCGCGCGTCCTCGATAAGCTTGGCGTAAAGTCCGAATCCGTCATCATCGCCACCAAAATCGGACACTTCCCCGGCACCGCCGAACATGCCTACGAACCCGCACACATCCGACATCAGTGTGAACAAAGCCTCATCAACCTCAAGCGCGATTACATCGACATTTACTACTTCCACCACGGCTGGTTTGGCGATCACCTCGAGGACGCCGCAGCCACCATGGATGCCCTCGTCGCTGAAGGTAAAGTCCGCGTCAAGGGACAATCCGCGTACTCAACGGATGACTTTGAACGCGCAATCCCGGTC
>CAIYBQ010000135.1 GCA_903924445.1 uncultured Armatimonadota bacterium
CAATCACCGGCTATGGCTCCGGATTGACCGGAGGCGCACTGTCATCCGGACGCGCTCCGAGCGGATTGCCATCGATGCCGACCGCGGTAAATGTCAACATCACAGCATCCCCGGCGCGGATATCCTTCTCCGTACGGATCACAATCTTCGATCGGCTGACGGAACGCGCGAGGTCGAGGACTTTCAGGACATCATCGATGCGTGTCTCCCCAATCGGCTCGCCATCCACACCCGTGCCGAGGCTTGGCGGGATGATCCCGGCTTTGAGCAGCTTCCTTCGGATATCGCCACGAAGCAGCTGATACAGCTTGTCCGCCACCTGCTCACGGCTGACATTTCCAGAGACAGACAACTCACCAAGCACCGTTCCCGCAGAAAACAACAACGGGTTACGGAATGTCCGGACATCCACAGAAACCGCTTCGCCTGAAACGGCATTGGATGTCGCAAAGAGCACAATCACCACCGGCTCACCGGCGGCCGCGATGTTTTCGGCTGCCGCAGCCAGCGCTTCGAACTCACTGATGGTTTGCAGCTGCCCGGTCGGGAGGCGAACATTCCGCTCTGGGATACGCACGGCACGCGATGTCGACTTGGATGCCTTTGCGCCGCGTAGCTCGGCATTTTTGGCCGCAACCGCCAGCAATGTCTCGAGCGTGTTCTGGATGCGCCCGACGCTGCGGGTCGCAGAAACCTGCATCCGCGCCACTTCCTCTCCGTTACGGTATGTAATCTTCCCGGAACGCATCGTGACCGCTTCGATTGATAGCGCATCGAGGGCCTGCTGGACCTCCGCACGGCGCGTGGATAACTCAGCAACATCCTGCGTCAACCGTGCAAGCTCAGCTCCCTGCTCCGTGGCCTGCTCTTTTTGACGCTCAAGACGCGATGACTGCATATCAATCGTGTCCTGCTGGCTCTTGATGGTCGTTCGCTGCTGTGCAAGGCTCTCAAGCTGCTTTGCAACGGCATCTTCGAGGTCTTTGAGCTGCGCCCGTTGTTCGGCAAGCCGTGCGCGCTGCTGCTGCATCACCGCTTCGAACACGCGCTCCGCCGTCGCAACCCGGCCCTTCGCCTCGCCAGCATCCTTCCGCGCCGCCTGCGCTTTACGCCCAGCCTCCACGGATGCCTTCATCGCAATAGACCGCTTCATCAGGGCATCACGGACATCCCGCTTCGCCTTCTCAACCCGCGCAATCGCAAGACGCAAATTCCCACGAGTGGCTGCAAGACTTGCTGTCTCTGCCTTTAACTTCTCATCCGCGATGTTGTATTGCAGCTGTGCGGTAACCACCGCACGCTCCGCGGTTTCCTTACTCGCCAAGGCGCTCTCGGCAGCCTTCTGCGCCGCGACCAGCTTTTTATCCTGAACCGCCTGCTCGCGACGAACATCCTCAAGACGCTTCTTCGCACCATTCAGAGTCCGCTGGAGCTCAACATTGTCGCGCGCCAGCGCACCGCCACGCGCAACCACCTGCCGGAAGCTGCGGCTGATCAGGAGCATCGTGCCAAAGGATGCCAGCGTAATCCCGATACCAAAGGTGATCGTGATGAAAATAGCCGTATGGCGGGGACGTAGACCGAACAACGATGCGCGGCGCTTGCCAAGCTTGTGTCCAATCCGGTCACCCGCCCAGGCGATAAACCCTGAGATAGGCAGAAGCAGCAGGAAGAACAGAAGGGTGGTGTTTACCATGGGTAGCACGCCCCCAGTCTACACAGCACTAGCTGGCAACCCGCTTAATAAGAAAAATGCCGGTGATCACACCAATGATATTCGGTAACTGAACAGCCAAATCTGGAGGGAGGGCGCCGCCTTTTCCAATCGACATCCCGAGCTGGAGCAGCGACCAATACCCAAATGTCAGCAAAACGCTTAGACCAAAGCCTAGGCTCTTCCCAGCCCTGCGCGGCTGGAGGCCAAGCGGTGCGCCGAGCAAAACAAACACGATGGTCGCAAGCGGAAATGCGGTCCGGCGGGCGATTTCGACTTCCGCCTCACGGGCATCCATTTCCTGACCCAGCTTTCGCCGCACCTGTGCGCGCTTGCGCAGCTGATCCGTGACCTGCTCAATCACTGGGCGGCTGAGCGCACGGAGGTCTTCGGGTGTCCCAAGCGTGACTTCCTGCAGACGCGTGTCCGCGGTCCGCATCCCGACCAGCGAGTTATGGTCAAAGCTCGTGACACCGCCATCGAGGAGCCAGTTCCGCGTGCCAAGCTTCCATGTCGCCGTCTGCGCAGCCACCGTTACGACCGGCTTAGTGTCATCCCAAAGCGTGATCGTGACACCATTTAAAACACCGCGACCTTTGTCATCGAACGAGACGCCG
>CAIYBQ010000136.1 GCA_903924445.1 uncultured Armatimonadota bacterium
CGCGGATGTGGTCGTGACTGGCTCCTGCGCCTTCAGTGCTACCGGGTCCAGCTTGAGCTTTTTCAGGATTTGTTGGGTACAGCACAGCTTGATCATAAAACAGGCCCTCCCGAGGGGATTGTCGAGAATTTCGCATCCGCGTAGACATCATGCGACTCCCCGCAAGTGTATTACACGAACGGCGAGCGTGTGCAATTTGTCCTTACTGCCGGCCTATCTCACAGCGACACAGTTCGACCTTCGATGGCGACAGAGGGGTCAGTTTTCAGTGTCGCTTGTCGGATGATCATCTTCGAGCTTGACTCGAATCCAAACCTTCTGAAATAACAACAAATATTCCATTTTTGACATATTTGTGCGATTTTTCGCTATACTTACAAGGCTTGATAGATTCAACCAAGCGGGAGAAAGACAATGACATTAACAAAGGAGTTACTAGGTCAACGCCTCAGACAGGCTAGAGAAAATGTACGCATGACCCAAGAAATGGCTGCCTTGGAACTTGGTCTCGAACGAACTATCCTGCAAAAAATGGAAAGCGGTGTTCGGAACGTGACCAGCACCGAGCTAGCATCCCTTGCAAAGTTGTACCGTCGTGACATGAGCGAGCTTGTGACATTGGCACCGCTACAGCAAGATCCATTTACAATTTTGGGGCGAATCGCGTCGAATGTCTCCCCCTCCGCTGATGGTCAGATCGCCACTGCATTAGAACGCCTGAAAGAAGCTGTACGCATTGAGGAGTTCCTTGGCGGCGCACCCCGGATAAAACCGATGATGTACGAGTGCACCGCTCCTGGCGACTTTGACACGGCCATTACGCAGGGCAAAGAAGTCGCGATGCTTGAGCGCAGTCGCCTTGGTCTCGGAAATGGTGCAATAGCCGATGTTGCAGAGGTGATTGCCTCGCAGGGCATTTGGATTGCGGCCGTACCACTTCCAGAACAGACTTCAGGACTCTTCGTGTCTCATCCGCGGTATGGATTGGCGATTTTCGTCAACCAAGCCCACCATCGGGCCAGGCGTCGCTTTTCGTATGCCCATGAGTATGCGCATGCTCTGCTCGACCATTCCAAAGGAGCAGAACCATCCACGATAGAAAACATGCGTACACTCACGGAGAAGCGAGCGAATTCATTTGCCAGTGAGTTTCTCTTACCCGCAGCTGGGGTTACAGATGCCTTGGAGCGCATGCGAAAGGGTGGGACTTCTCGCACATCGTCCTGGACCTACGACATCTTCACAGATGATGTGGTCCACGTTGAGGTTCGCCACGATGCGACCGCTCAGCATATCAGTACCTACGATGTAGCATTTCTAGCGCATGCTTTTCGCGTTAGTTACGAGATGGCCGCAATCCGTCTCAAGGACCTTGATTTCATCAAAAAACCTGCTCTTGACCGCCTGCTTTCCGTGAAGGAAGATGGACGTGCTTTTATGAAGGCACTCAACCTGTTTGACACGGATGACATGGAATCTCAGCCTTACCTTGAGCGGCAGCTGATGGCACTCGCAGTGGAGGCATTTAGGCGGGACAAGATTTCTAGGGGACGCTTTGTTTCGGTCTGTGCGCTTGCGGGTCAAGATCCAGATCACCTCCTTGGACTTGTGATGCGGACCAAGGACGAATAAGGCAGTGGGTGATTATTCAACGCCTACCGATGTCGTCATTGAAGCCTCTCCACTCATTTCCTTTCTGAAAGTCAATCGCTTCGACATCCTGGAGGCTCTGTACCCATCCCTTGTCTGTACCGAGCAGGTGATTCATGAGGTGATTCTCTTTCATCAGCGAGAACAGCTTCTCGCCCTTATCGAGGCAAGGAGGTTACGTGAAGTTTCACTAAGCAATCTCAAGATTGTCGCGGAGTTTGCACACCTGACTGAATCATCGCCGCTAGGACCTGGCGAAGTCAGTTCTCTGTTGTATGCATCAGATACGGGTAGTAAGTTGATCATCACGGACAAAAAAGGAATCCGGGAGGCTCAGCGACGCGGAGTCAGCTGCATCTCGACACAAGATGTTTTAGTCAGCGCGATTCACCAAGGAATTGTTTCGTTGGAGGAAGCAGACACCCTTATCACTACTTGGACGGCTATGAATGAATACCCGGTGTCAGTAACAACTTTCGCCATCCTGTTTGGCTCTACATGACTGATTTTGCCGAACGGAAAGCCATCCAGATTGTGAAATCGGCGTTACGCAAGTGGTAGTGAAGAGAACCGTAAAGGGGTCAAATTTCGTGTCGCTGAATGATGACAACATCTGGATCGCTGTAAATGACATCCGACAGATGCTCCATAACATCCACGATGCGGTCACGGAGCGGGGTTCCGAAGTCAGGGACATCGGCAAATGCCTGATGTGCAACCGTCCAGACATCATCCTGTGTGAGCAGTGTTTCAGGGGATGCCCGTTCAAGTTCACCAAGTAACTCCCGGCTCCACGCATTGGTCAATTCACTGTTGATGTCACCTGCGACCACCAGCACACAGCGCATAAAAGCAGCCATCGGAATCGTAAACTCCATCCGATGTCTATACCAGGCAGCTTAGGCTAGCCGCCAGATGGCTTCGGTGTAGCTTAGGAAATCTCCACAAATCCGCTCTTCAACAAGAAATCGTACGTCGCATCCAGCTCTCGTAGGGGTGGGACAAAGATGACAGTTGCATTGCGTCCACGGGTTAGAAGGACTCGGTAGGCATTCTTTCGTAGTTGAAGCGGATTGCGAACATCCCCTTTGGATTTCATATACTTTCGTGCTCGGTGGTTGGTCCATTGATGTAAACCATCGACGCTACTCTGCTCGTAAACAAAGTCGGTTCCCCAAGCCACAATCGCTCCATCCAGTTCAAGACCTTGGCATTGAAATTCCGTCACACATTGACGCAGGTTCCGACCGCCGTAGCCACCTTCTGCATTTTCATCATCACCAAACCACTTCCCGATCTTGATTTGTTTCGTCGCCTGAAAGTCGTTGAACACACCAAACATTGGCAGGCACTTGTCTCGCGAGCTTGCGAGGATTCCAAAGCGGGCATCTGATTCATTCGCAAAGCGCTCAATCATGTATGACTTCGCCGTGTTCAAATCACGCGTGATACGAAGCGCATATTGATCACTGAAGCGCGATGAAATCTGCTTGTTGTAGTCAGGATCTTCGCCTTCAAGCACATTGTCGACAAAGCGATGAACTTCTTTCGCCATATGGAAACGAAGCTCTGTATCGAGATGTAGTTCCGAATGCTCAAAGTAAGGGGACGATTCGCTCGCCATCGTCACGGCGAGGTGGGATGGTCCATGGATTTCCCATTCCCCGCTGTTTGTAGAATGTTCTATTGCATGACGCCATTGAATGGTTCCACCTTCTTCACCAGTGTGAATTTCCTGTCCACTTCCAATCAACGCCACAACGACAGACCAATCGGGAATCCGCTCAGCAAACTCGATAAAGTGTTCCGGCTCCGACTTTGCCGCCATCCCAGGGTGCTTCTGTTCGACCATCGATGCATCCCAGGCACGTTGTGCTTCATCGAATACAAGGACATGCTCAGGTGGAACCATACGCCCAGATGAGTACTTCTTGACGTAGTCCTTTACACCTCTGACAAACGTCTTACCATCCCCAGCACCGCGTAACTCATATTGAAGAACTTCCACCAATGGGCCATTGCCTGAAAGAAAAACGGCTGGCGCGGTTGGCTTGCGACCGTCAGCGCGAGGAACAGCGAGGTCATCAATAAAGGAACTATGTACTGTTTGTAGACCAACGAGCGTTTTGCCAGCGCCAGGAATTCCCGCAAGCAAGATGAGCTTACGCTTTCCTCTCGTTTTTGCATCTCGGATAAGACCGGCAATTAGGTTGATGGCTGGGTCGGTCTGGGCACTAGCAATACGAACGCGACGAAGCGTACCGGTTTCAAACAACTCTCGCGCAGCTCGAACAAGTGTCGGGAGCGGGCGATAGGCTTCTGCACTTAGGAATGCCTTGGGATCAACACTTCGATCTCGGTCACGATCAAATGTCTGAATAAGCTCATCGATAGCATCTGGCCCGCAGACATAGACATCTTGAAACTTGCCGCGAATACCTTTTGCGGCGGTTGGGACAACAACAGCATACACAGGAAGGTCGGCGCAGACGTCGTGATAATTCCGAAGGTCTCGTGCATAGGCAGATGCTTGATCGATGGCAGCCATGCTTGGATTGAATGCGCCCTTTAGTTCAAGTACGACGACAGCGCCATTTAGTAAAAAGATGACATCTGCGCGCCGCTGTTCCATCGGCATTTCGTATTCAAGCACTGCGGTGTATGCCTTGGCAGAACCCTCAAACTCGACTATTTCGTGTGCCTCTTGCTGGATTGGTGGAAGTGAATCCTTCCAGGCACGAACCTGTTCTGGAGATGGTTCTCGGACGAATTGCGAAAGCTCTTGAACGATTTTATTCACATCATCATATGCAAAAGCTTGCATTTCGGAGTGGTAACCGTGGCGCGCTGGCGCATTTTCAATCTCATCAGGCATACGGCAGCTTATGTGATCAATGATCTCGTGTCAACGTGTCACCATCGTACGTGCAAGGTACTTTTATACTTTCGTCCACCCTCCCCCCATCCACCCTATACTGCTAGCCAGACATCCATGCAGACTGCCACACGTATCATCCTGATTGAGCCGCGGGATCCGCGGAATGTGGGGATGGTGGCGCGGGCGATGGCGAATTTTGGCTTTTCGGACCTTGCGCTGGTCGCGCCGCCGGCGTGGGATGCCGAACAGGCACGCGTCACCGCACGGAATGCAAGCGGCATCATCGATGCTGTGCGCATTTGCGAGACCCTCCCGGATGCCGCAGCGGACACCCACACGCTCTGCGGGTTTGCCCTCCGCGATAACATCCCCGCCGCGCGCCAGTGCGATCTGATTCAGCTCACCGGGCATCGCCAGGCGGCACCGGATGTGCGTTTCTCCCTCATCTATGGCCCGGAAGCGGATGACCTTCGCCATGAGCATCTCGACCTCTGCCGCTGGGTCGTGCGCATCCCGACGCATAGTGCATATCCCAGCTTCAACCTCGCCCAAAGCGTGCTGGTGACGCTGTATGAGCTGACGCGCGGCGCGGGGGAGCTGACACAACAGGATGCAGCTGTGGATGCCCGTGGCGCTGAACTGCCATCCGCCGGTGAACTGGACCAGTTGGACCGCATCCTCTCCGATGTGATGTCGCTCTCAGGCTTCACCCGCGCCGGGATGCCGCCGGCTGCGGCAAGACGCATCCACGCGCTGCTACGCCGCGCGGACCTGGACCAAAGCGAGCTCGCGGCCCTGATGGCGATGTTTGGAAAAGTCAGGACAACGCTGGGGCGAGCTGCCATCGCGGAAACGAAGGTCTGATTTAGCTGGGACCCATTCTGTGTAGGGGAGGGCTGCCACGCCCTCCCATGTTAACGATTGTCGATTGGAGTTATCGAATGCACTTATCGTTGACGGTCTAGGCACAAAAAAACGACGCATGCTTTGCATCGTCGTCTCGCGTTTACCAGAAGTGTTTCAACGGCTGATGTTGTTAGATTA
>CAIYBQ010000137.1 GCA_903924445.1 uncultured Armatimonadota bacterium
AGGCTTCTTCGAAAAGGCACAGACGGGCAAGCTTGTGGCGACGGTCGTCCACGATGTTGGCTCAGTCAACCAGCTGATCACGGGTGGGTTTGTCACCGTGATCTCCGATGTCGTAACACTGGTTGGCGTCATCGGGTTGATCTTTTACCAAGACTGGCAGCTGGCTCTGCTTGCGCTGGCCGTTTACCCCATTTATGTTGGTAACTTCCTGCTCTCACGGCGGCCACTCCACGACAATGCCACCAAGATTTCCGAGCTACGCGGTGTGATCTACTCCGACCTCCAGGAAAAGCTAGCCGGCGTTCAGGTCGTAAAATCCTATGCACAGGAGCGCTCGGAGGTCCGGCAGTATGTGTCGCTCAACCGGGACAACCTAAATCTGAACATCAACCAGTCAAGGCTTGGCACCGGGCTGTGGGTCCGTGCAGAGTTCATCACTGCAATCGGGACGGCGATTATTCTCGCCGTTGGTGGGATGCGGGTGATCAGCGGCGGGATGCTACAGGGTGACCTGGTCGCGTTTTTGATTCTGGTGAATGTCTATCTCTACGGCCCAACCATTCGTTTGATCCAGCTCAATGACCAGTTTGCACGGGCACAGACGGGGCTGAACCGTATCTTCAAGCTGCTCGATACGCCGCCGGCCGTCAGCAGCGCGGATCGCGCTCCGGACATGCCTGTCATAAATGGGAACATTTTGTTTGAAGATGTCTGGTTTGAGTACGAACCGGGGCAGCCTGTCTTAAAGGGCATTTCACTCGACATCCAGCCCGGGGAAATGATTGCCTTTGTTGGCGGCTCGGGAAGCGGCAAGACAACGATGATCAATTTGTTGTCCCGCCACTACGATGTCACCGGCGGGAGGATCACCATCGATGGCCATGATTTACGAGATATCGACCTGATGTCTCTGCGTCGCCAAATCGGCGTCGTGCTGCAAGAGAGTTTGTTGTTCCATACATCCATTCGTGAAAACCTGCGCTATGGGCGTATCGGTGCATCGGATGCCGATATCGTGGCGGCGGCGACTGCGGCGAATCTTCATCATGTGATTGAAGCATTCCCGGATGGCTATGACACCAAGATTGGTGAAGAGGGTGTGAAGCTGTCTGGCGGTGAGAAGCAGCGGCTTGCGATTGCGAGAGCTTTGCTGGCTGACCCGCGCATTTTGGTTCTGGATGAAGCCACAAGCTCACTGGACAGTGAAACAGAAGCCTTGATTCAAGAGGCCTTGGACCGCCTGATGGAAGGGCGAACTAGCTTTGTGATTGCGCACCGCCTCTCGACGATTGTGAAAGCGAACAAGATTGTCGTGATGGAAAAGGGCACCATTGTCGAGCTGGGCTCCCATGCCGAACTCCTCGAGCAGGGTGGTAATTACGCCAGACTTTATGCCGAACAGTTCCGCGCCGAGCTCGAAGCATCCGGGGTCGGTGACGCCTGAACAGCGGACACATCGCAATCATGGTGACACACTAAACGTTGTTATTTGGGCGTGCTCCCGCACACTTTTTACCTAAGTAAATCAAACTAACTTTTTGAGAACAATTCTCAAATATGCCGGAATGCGTACATCTATCCTGTGTATAGACAGGTAATGTAACTGTGGCATCCCGTTTACGGGAACTTCGTGATGCGGTTTTTGTTAGCATCACGGATGGCAAAAGACATTGGGAGCGCAACAAAGGTTGCCTTCAACCGGGTCACAGGCCTGCCACCCTATAAAGTCAGAGGAATAGACGCATGAGTAATCTAGATCAGACACCTGAATCCGATAACAATGGCATCGCACGTCAACAAGAATTAGACCGTGAGCAGGCGGCCAACATCAGCCGACGCTCGTTACTGCTTGGCCTTGGAGTTACCCTTGGCACCGGTATAGCCGCATCATCATCTGCGACAGCAAGTATGCCTCTCCCAGCACCAAAGCCAGCGGAGCCAGCAGCCGCGCCTGCGGGTAAGTGCCCATTTAGCGGTGCTGCGATGGCAGCTGAACCACAGGCAGAAATGACGGCAGCCGCAGGTCGCGGCACACGGAACACCGACTGGTGGCCAAACCTCCTCCGTCTGAACATTCTTCGCCAACACTCCACGATGTCGAATCCAATGGGCGATGACTTCAACTACGCTGCTGAATTCAAGAAGCTTGACCTCAAGGGCGTGAAGGCCGACATCAACAAATTGATGGTCACAAGCCAAGACTGGTGGCCAGCGGACTACGGCACGTACGCCGGCTTCTTCATCCGTATGGCATGGCATAGCGCTGGAACCTACCGGACCATCGATGGCCGTGGTGGCGCCGGTGCTGGCACCCTCCGCTTCGCGCCGCTGAACAGCTGGCCTGACAACACCAACCTTGACAAGGCTCGAATGCTTCTCTGGCCGATCAAGCAGAAGTACGGCCGCAAGCTGTCCTGGGCTGACCTGATGATTCTCGCCGGCAACTGCGCACTTGAGTCTGCTGGATTCAAGACGTTTGGTTTCTCCGGCGGACGTGAAGATGTCTGGGAGCCAGCGGAAGATATCTACTGGGGTTCTGAGACCCAGTGGCTGGGCGACAAGCGCTACACCGGCGACCGTGACCTCGAGAAGCCTCTCGCAGCGGTTCAGATGGGTCTGATTTACGTCAACCCAGAGGGACCAAACGGTAAGCCTGATGTGTTGGCAGCAGCCCGCGACATCCGTGAGACGTTTGCCCGGATGGCGATGAACGATGAAGAAACCGTCGCGCTGATTGCTGGCGGACACACGCTTGGTAAGGCACACGGTGCAGCGGACCCAGGCAAGCATGTCGGGCGTGAACCAGCAGCTGGCACGATCGAAGAGCAGGCAACTGGCTGGAAGAACACCTTTGGTAAGGGCAATGGCCCTGACACGATTACATCGGGTCTCGAAGGTGCATGGACCGCAACGCCAGACAAGTGGTCGAACAACTACTTCGAGAACCTCTTTGGCTTCGAGTGGGAGCTCACCAAGAGCCCAGCCGGTGCGCAGCAATGGCAGCCAAAGGGTGGCAAGGGCAAGGACCTCGTCCCGGATGCATTTGACAAAGCCAAGCGTCATG
>CAIYBQ010000138.1 GCA_903924445.1 uncultured Armatimonadota bacterium
AGCCCAACCATTGCGGCCCTTTTTGGATGGCAGTTGGCGCTTGGGATGCGTCCGGACGGCAAGCGGATGGATGGTTTTCCAAGTGGGCATACCTGCGCTGTAACGATGCTCGCCTGGATTCTGACCGACAAATATCCAAAGTTTGGGTTTGCGTTTTATGGCTTGGCGGCTCTTATTGGCTATTCCCGCTGGGAGTCGAATGCGCACTACGGCTCGCAGGTCCTAGCGGGGGCGATCTTAGGACTAGTCGTTGCGGCATTCACGCAGCGCTTCCGTGATCGCGTTGGCATGGGACCCAAAGCGGCCAACGCATAGAAAAAGCCCCCGGGAGATGATCCGCTGGGGGCTTTCTGTTTCTAGTCGACGGGGTGGTCGGGCCTAAAGGCCATCGCCATCGCCGAGGCGGTCTGCCTGGTCGGTTGTGACAAGTGCATCGATGAGGTTTTGGATGTCGCCATCCATGACATGCCCGAGGCCGAACTGCGTGTACCCGATGCGGTGATCGGTCAGACGGTCCTGTGGGAAGTTATATGTACGGATCTTGTCCGAGCGGTCACCGGAGCCAACCTGCAGACGGCGGCGCTCAGTGATGCCTGCCATTTGCTTCTCCAGCTCCATCTCGTACAGGCGAGCACGCAGAACGCGCATGGCTTGCTCACGGTTTTGTAGCTGGGAACGTTGGTTCTGACACGCAACCACCATGCCGGTCGGGAGGTGGGTGATACGCACAGCCGTTTCGTTCTTCTGGACGTTCTGACCACCCGCGCCAGCGGAGAGGTAGGTGTCAAACTTGAGGTCCTTCGCCGGGATATCAACTTCGACATCTTCGACTTCAGGCATCACGGCGACGGTTGCCGTTGATGTATGGATACGGCCACCGGACTCTGTCACAGGAACGCGCTGAACACGGTGGACTCCGCCTTCAAACTTCATCTGTGAGTATGCGCCAGTTGCCTTAATGGAAAGCTGCGCTTCACGCATCCCACCAATGCCAGTGTCTTGACTTGAAATAACTTCCGCACGCCAGCCTTGGCGCTCTGCGTAGCGGAGGTACATCCGGACTAGCTGAGCACAGAAAAGTTCGGCTTCATCACCACCGGCGCCTGGCCGGAATTCCATGATGATGTCCTTGTCATCCGCGGGGTCTTTCGGGAGGAGGAGGAGCTTAAGCTTTTCCTCGATCTGCGGGATACGCGGCTTGAGTTGTTCAAGCTCATCCTGCGCCATATCGCGCATGTCGGCATCTGAGAGGAGGTCTTCCGCATCCTGGATGCCCTGCTTGACGCGCTGGTAGTCACGAAATGTCTCGACAAGAGGCGTCAGACTTGTGTGCTCCTTGGCAATATCCCGGAATTTGTTTGGATCCATGGCGACCGCAGGGTCCATCATCATGGATGCAAGTTCATCGTAGCGTCGGCTGACTTCCAGCAGTTTCTCATGCATAACCCGGCATTGTATCCGTTAGCACTGCGGGAAATGTAGCCACGAATACTGCGGATTGTCAGTTAGTGGCTTTTGTTAGCGCCGCGGGAAATGTACCCACGAATACTGCGGATTGTCAGTTAGCGGCTTTAATTAGCGCCACGGGAAATGTACCTACGAATACTGCGGATTGTCAGTTAGTGGCTTTTGTTAGCGCTGCGGGAAATGTACCTGCGAATACGGGGGATTGTCAGCTGACAGTGATTGCGTCTGCAGATGAAGCGGTCATATGGCGGTTTTCTTCGGCATCCATGACCGCTTTTAGGCTGGCGATGGCGACTTCGACCATGCTGTCATCCGGTTCGCGGGTCGTCAGAAGCTGTGTCCACATCCCGGGACGTGAAACCGCCGCCGCAATCGGATTATCTCGGAACTTACCAGCAAGCCGGAGGAGCTCAAAGCCGACACCTGCGACAGGCATCAACAGTAAGAGCTGAATTGGAATTCGGTACCAAATCGGCAGACCGTAAAACGGGGAAACCGCGAGGACTGAGAGCACAATCACGAGGACGACAAAGCTTGTGCCACAGCGTGGGTGGAGGCGCGACTCAGCCTGCACATTTGCAACGGTCAGGTCTTTTCCATGCTCAAGGGCATTAATCGCCTTGTGTTCCGCTCCGTGGTACATGAAGACGCGATTGACGTGGTTCATGCGTGCTACAAGGCTGATATAACCCGTGAAGATACAAAGCCGGACCACCACATCCACGAGGCCAAGCTGCCACGGTGCCCAGTTTGTCGCATTGCGGACCGGTTCGATGAGCAGCTGCGGGAGGACTTTGAATAACCCGATGGCCATGATGAGGCCAGTAACCATCGCGCCGCCGATCGCCATATCGGTTGCCTTGGATGCCGATGGGGACGCCGATGTGTCCTTGCGGTCGGTGGTTCCTGCCTCAGCGACCTTGGCTGCCCAGAAGAGCGCTTTGGTCCCGAGCGCCATCGAGTCAACGAGGGCATACGAGCCACGGAAAAAGGGAAGTTTTTGCCACGCCGGGCGGAGAGACTTTGGGACTTCTTCACACGTGATGGCGACGGTGCCATCCGCGCGGCGAGCCGCCACTGCAAAGTCGCGAGGGCCACGCATCATCACACCTTCGATGACTGCCTGGCCCCCGTACATGGTTGCGGATACTGACGCGCCCGCTGACGGGTCCTTGGTCGGACCAGAAGTAGACACGATTACTTCGTGCGCTGGAATGTACCGAAGCGCTGCTTGAAGCGGTCGACACGGCCCTCGGTGTCAACAATCTTCTGTTTTCCTGTGAAGAATGGGTGACACTGTGAGCAAATTTCGACGGAAACCTTGCCGTTGCTCTTGGTGCTGCGGGTCTGGAATGTTACTCCACACGCACAGTTCACATCTACAACCTCATAACCTGGGTGAATGCCTTCTCGCATATCTGTATCCTTTCGTGCTCTCCGATCCCGACCGCAGAGCGATGCCTATACTATCGCGACAAAACATTGGGATGCAATGATAAAGACGCTTAACTGTTGACATCGGGTGTACCGGGTTCTAAACTACTAAGGTTTTGTCGGGGAGCCATGACGCAGCGTGGCGTCGCTTAATCGTCCCGATACGAATTGTTTGCGAGGTAAGTAATGATAGTCGCCACGAAGCAGCTGTTCGCACACGCGTACGGCAAGTATGCCATCGGAGCATACAACATCAACAACTTGGAACAGATCATCGGTATGTTCCAAGGATCGATCGATTCCCAGGCTCCATTCATCATCCAGCTCAGCAAGGGTGCACGCGGATATTCCGACAAGTCATTCCTTGAGGCGATGATCCGCACCGCGGACACCCTCTACCCTGAAGCTATCTTTGCTGTTCACCTCGACCATGGTGATGAAAAGACCTGCTACGACTGTATTGACTCTGGCTTCTACAGCTCTGTCATGATCGATGCATCCCACGAAGACTTCGAAGAGAACATCGCCATCACCAAGCGTGTTGTTGATCGTGCGCATGCTGTCGGCATCTCCGTCGAAGCTGAGCTCGGAATGCTCGGTGGTGTCGAGGAAGACATCAATGTTGATGAATCCCACGCATGTCTGACCGATCCTGAGCAGGCTAAGGAATTCGTCGAGCGCACAGGCTGCGACTCCCTCGCATGTGCTATCGGAACCAGCCACGGCGCCTACAAGTTCGCCGGCGGACAAGGCATCCACTTCAATGTGGTCGAATCCATCCAGAACAACCTGCCTGGCTTCCCACTCGTGATGCACGGTTCGTCCTCGGTTCCACAGGATGAAGTCGAGCGCATCAATGCAGCCGGCGGCGTCCTCAATGGTGCCAAGGGTGTGGATACTGCACAGTATCTCCCAGCGGCCAAGCTAGGCGTCTGCAAGGTTAACATCGACACCGATGGCCGCCTCGTATGGACCCGCGTACACCGTGAGTTCTTCCGTGACAAGCCAGGCGACTTCGATCTCCGTGGCCCAGGCAAGATCTTCATGGCCGAGTACGCAAAGTTCATCGCAAGCCGCAATGAGCTCCTTGGTTCCGCTGGTCAGCTCGAAGCTGTCCGCGCATCCCTCAAGGCTTAACCCTTAGCCGATGCGTTGTCATGGCCCCGGGGTTACCCCGGGGCCTTTCGTTTTCACGGGAGCGTTCAGATGTCCATGACCCC
This sequence comes from uncultured Armatimonadota bacterium, assembly GCA_903924445.1. Taxonomy (GTDB): domain Bacteria; phylum Armatimonadota; class Armatimonadia; order Armatimonadales; family Armatimonadaceae; genus CAIRTT01. The sequence continues at coordinate 4,122 of CAIYBQ010000138.1, forward strand.
AAAGGAACTCGTCGGGATGACGGCGGCCAAGCGTATCCATGATGGGATGCTCATCGGGCTTGGTACCGGTAGCACCGCAAAGTGGTTTACACACTATGTGGCTGAGCGCGTCCGTGCCGAAAACCTGATGGTTCGTTGTGTGTGTACATCGGATGCGACCGAAGTTCAGGCGCGTGCCGCCGGGCTGAATGTGATTCCGCTAGGTGCGGGGATGACGCTGGACATTTGTGTTGATGGCGCGGATGAGTTTAACAGCGACCTGATTTTGATCAAGGGCGGCGGCGGGGCGCATGTTCGCGAAAAG
>CAIYBQ010000139.1 GCA_903924445.1 uncultured Armatimonadota bacterium
GACAAACGCTGACCGACCATCTCTAGAATGCTGAGCTATTTGCTGCTGAGCTGCTGCAGTTTTTCAGCAACCAACATCCCGGTGACCTCGTAGCTAAAGACATCCCGGTACAAAGAAAGCGCCGCCTGTGAGCGCCTGTCCCATTCGTGACGGTTAGAGAGCTGTTTGGTGAGTGCGGCGGTGAGAGCACTCTCGGATGTGTCGGCTGCCAATGTGAATGCAGAGGCGTATTCGCTCCCCTCTACAAACAGCGCGACAGTGCTATCTCCAACGTTCGAGACAACCGGGATTCCATGCCCAAGTGCCACGCTCATGGATGAACGGCGGGTCGAAATGCCATCCGAAAAGGGACACAAAAATGCATCCATACACATAAACGCATCGGAGACGCCGCGGGCATCCAGAATACCCGTTCGGACCACGGTCACCCCCGGGATGCCATCTGGTATCGCCTTTCCTATTCCCCCGACGGCAAGAAGTGTCAGTGGTCCGACCTCTGCTGCGGCTTTCGAAAGGATAGCAGCTAGGCCATCCACGCCTTTGGAAACATGCGGCATCCCGAAAACGCCAACGACCGTGACATCATCCGGCAGATTTCTCTGAGCCCGTGCCTCGGTTCGTGAAATGTGAGGCTGGCCTGCACTGGAGCCTATCGGAACGCAGGTTACATCCACTCCAGGGCGGACCATTTGCTCGATGTCGTTCATCCACGGGCCAGTTGAGACAAAGACCTGATCGGCTTGTTTTAGAATCGATGTATACATCGGTCGCTGCCAAGAAGACATTATCGTGAATCGCCAGGGCCAGAGCGGTACGTGGCGTTCATGAATCATCACGACAAGCTTGATAGCTGGAGAGACAGCCCTAATGCGCTTGCGGAGCGAAAGCAGTGCAAGATTCCGCCCCCATTTGCCGTAGCAAAATGGGTTGTAGTGGATGTAGACGACATCGATGCCAGCGCGTGCGGCATCAATAATGGCATCGATGACGGAGGACTCGACCTTTGGATTCCAGCAAGGCTTTATGGCGACTCCTGGGATGTCGGCGTAATTGGTTCCACTAGGGACGATGCAAGTCACGGAGTGGCCCATCGCCGCGAGGGATTCCGCCATTAGCGCTGCATGGTCCCCGATGCCATCCACGACGGGGGGCAGCGCCGATGAGACCATTAAGATGCGCAGTGGTTTTCCGGCCATCCTAGATGATGTCGGCAAAGGTACGTTCCATGCTGCGGAAGACGGTGATGCCAGTAATGAGCATCACGATGGTGGTAACAACGGAAATTGCAAGCAGGTTTCCACTTGGGAGCGGTGTTCCGAGAAGGGATGCACGGACGAGCTCAAGGTAGCCAGACATCGGGTTGAGGAGCATAAACCAGACAAGTTTGCCGGTGTAGAGCGATGCCGGAACGATTACGGGTGAGCCCCAGAAGAGAAGCTGCACCATCACCGGCAGGATGTGTTGAACATCCCGGTATGGCACCGTCAATGCCGAAACCAGAATGCCTGCTCCAATCGCAAGGAGCATAATTCCAAGCATCCCGATGGGAAAGAGCACGAGCATCGCAGTTGCCTTCACGCCAAGAATTACGGCGATGACTGCGAACACAGCGGTTGCGATAAGGGCATCGAGGAGGGCCCCGGGAACGACGGACAGCGGAAGGATAAGCCGTGGGAAGAAGATCTTACTGACAAGCTGGGTGTTTCCGACGAGACAGTTACCGCTTTTCGTCAGGATCGCTTGAAAAAGATTCCATGCGAGGAGACTTGCGAAGGAATAGGCCAGCATCGGGACATCGCCGACCGGAAGCCGCGCAGCCTTACCGACAACGCTGAAAATGATCGCGCCAAGCAGCGGCTGGAGGACGACCCAAATCACACCGAGGGCGGTCTGGCGGTATCGAAGCCGGATGTCGCGCTTCATCAGCTCGACGAGGAGGTCGCGGTAGTGCCAAACCTCAAGAAGGTCCGCTGCATGAAAGCGAAGAGATGGTTCAATCGTCACCAATGGTTGCTGGCTCAACATAAATGGCTATCCCGATGGGATGAAATCCCATTCGTGACAATACCACGCACACCATATAGAGATGGTAAGTGAATGCTACAATCCGCGTTGTGAAGCAACGTCAACCCCTTGCCTTGCCAACCTGGCTGCCGCTCGCCGTGCTCTTGATGGCTGCGTTTTTGCTCCGTGTCATCGGAATCGACTGGGGTGTTCCAGCACCCGGCAGGCTTTGGTCATTCCACCCGGACGAGAGCCAGGTGCTGGTCGCAGCTCTCGACCTAAACGTTTTTACGGGCAAGCTTGATAATGGCTTTTACAACTACGGCCAGTGGTATCTCCTTGCCGCCGGCACGCTTATCCATATCCTAGAAACCCTCAAAGTCGTCGCAAAGCCTCTGGCCGGAATCGCCCCCACGGCAGAATCCCTGATCACGGCACGCATTTTCACCGCCGTCCTCGGTACCGCAACAGTCTGGTTTGTGGTTGATTCTGCCCGCCGGCTTGGCAATAAAGCTGCCGGGTTTCTGGCTGGCGCAACGTACGCAGTGATGCCCCTCGCGGTGCAGCATGCACATTTTGCGACCGTCGATGTCCCCGCGGCGTTCTGGGTCGCCGTCACTATTTGGGCCGCCATCGCATTCCACGCAACAGGAAACAGCAAGGTTCTTGCGATCGGTGCTATCGCGTGCGGACTCGGCGCAGCCACAAAATACAATGCCGGCCTTTCCCTGTTTCCACTGATGCTTGCGTGGCTGCTCCGTAAAGAACGAAAAGCCACTGAGCTCATCGGCGCGCTTCTGATCACCGCGGTGGCCTTTGTGATTGGATGCCCGGGCTCTCTCCTAAACACCAGTCAGTTCATCAAGGACATCCTGTTTGAAGCCCGCCACGTCGGCGCCGGAAGCGAGCAGATTTTCACGAACACAATGCCGGGCTTCCTCTACCACCCACTGGTTAATGGCCCGTGGGTTGTGGCCTACCTCTGGCCAGCCATCGGACTTGGTCTTGTGAATATTGGCTTGCGTAGAAAAGCAGCCGAGCTCATCCCACTCATTTTTGCTCTCCCCTACTTCCTGCTTATTGGCGCTGCACAGGTCAAGTTCGCGCGCTACGCACTTCCGCTCCTCCCAGTGCTTTCCATCTACACCGGTCTATTGTTTGTTCGAAAGCCTGACCAGCGTCCCTACCTCGGTGCATTCGCAAGCATTTGCTGCGCGTTGACACTGTTTGCATCGATGGTCTGGGTCCGCCAGTTCACCGCAATCGATTCAAGGATTCAAGCGACCACTGCAATCAAGGCTGCGGGAACGGGCGTTGTCACCTTTGCCCGGCGACCGTGGTTTTGGTCGGCATCCCTGTCGCCGCAAATCGCCCACTTCAGTCCAAAGCTTGCGGCGGATGATGCCCGCGCATTTGATGGCATCCCGCAGCTGGTCGTTCCTCCGGATGGCTCCGAGTGGAGCGTGGATGCGCTTGGACAGCTCAGTGAAGGATCTGTGCTAACGCTTTCGGAGCTTGAGATCATGGATGCGGTTCGTCTGCGCGACACGCAACCGATGCTCTTTTTGGATGCGGCACACACGCTGCTGCCGAATACCAAGGTCTATGGGAGTCCGATTAGCATCCCGTTTATCAGCAGTATCCGCTCATCAACCTACAACGGATGGCTGATGCTCCAAGGGGTTCCCCATGACATGCTCTATGTGAATCCGCAGGTTTGGGTGCTGAGCGGGCGCTGACAAAAGCGGTATTCTAGACCACTGGATGTTATGAAATGTCCGCAATGTTATGACCATCAAAGGATCAAATATGTCGACCCCTCTCTCTGCCCATGAACGGATTTTGATTGCGCTGGATGTCGATTCAGCGGATGCCGCAGTTTCCCTTGCGCGCAAAGTGGCAGGAACCGTCGGCGGACTAAAGGTTGGTCTGGAGCTCATCAACGCGGCAGGCTTTGACATCATCAGCCGCCTCCAGGATGCCGGCGTCGACAAGATCTTCTACGATGCCAAATTTCACGACATCCCGAACACGGTTCACGGAGCTGTCGCGGCGGCGGTAAAGCGCAACGTTTGGATGGTGAATGTCCACGCGCAGGGCGGATCGGCGATGCTGCGGGCTGCGGCGGATGCGGCACACGCGGCGGCGAATCCCCCTCTCTTAATTGGTGTGACCGTTCTGACAAGCCTCAGCCAGGAAGCACTTACCAACGACCTCCGGGTTGCCGGAACCGTGAATGACCATGTGCTTCACCTTGCGGGTTTGTGCCACGCAAATGGCCTCGATGGCGTGGTCTGCTCACCGCATGAAGTTGAAGCGATTCGAACATCCCTTGGTAATGACTTTGTCACCGTCGTGCCTGGCGTTCGCCCAAAGGGTGTGGCGGCCCATGATC
>CAIYBQ010000140.1 GCA_903924445.1 uncultured Armatimonadota bacterium
CAGAACTCCTTGTGAAATAATCTCAAACATCTCACAAAAACGTACAGCATTAATGATAATTTTGCGAAACATGGGAACACTCCAGTATGGGAAGGCAATGTCGCCGGACCTGGATAGCCATGATACGAACACAATTTCAACCCGAAAATCAGCAACATCTGTCAGACGTAAGCTTGTCGGTGCGCCTGATCACCGTGCTCTTGCTTGCTCTCTTGGCGCCTGTAGGGTTGATCTTTGCAGGGCTGATTTGGCTCGAAGATGGCGGTCCCGTGCTCACCGGGCCACTCTTCGAAGTAGACCCCGATGGAACACGCATTCCAGCATTTCGGATAGCAACACTACACATCGAAAAGTGGGATATCCGAAAGCTTCCCGCATCCATGGGCAATCCGGAACGCCTCATCCTAATCCCGACTCTGTCCGTAATTGGTCGCATTCTGACACGCCTAAGTCTCGAGCGACTGCCAGCGGTTCTCCTCGTTGCGATGGGACGCATTTCTCCTTCAGTGCTGCTCCGGCCCAGAACGATGTGCAGTATGTAGACGTGCATAACTGCTGCCTCCAGAAAGGATGCAGCTGTTATGTCTGACCGTCATAGTCTGGATTATGTTGCTATTCGCCAGCGAATACGCCTTCGCTTTCTTGGAGTGTTTTCCCTCACAGACACAGCCGGAATCGTACAGAGATTTCCAACGCGTCACGCATCCGTGCTCGTCGCCTATCTCGCTTACCACGCTGACCGTAACCACTCACGCGACAAATTGGCTGAAATGCTGTGGCCAAATGCCGACTTTGATGAACAACGCAATCGCTTCCGCGTAGCGCTCAGCCAGGCGCGTAAACTCCTTGAACCGACCGAGCACGATTCCGGCACGGTACTCGAAGTGACGCGTCAGACGATTAAATTCAATCGGGATGCCGCAACAAGCGACATCGATAGCCTTGACCACGCCCTCCGCAATCTCGATCATGCACAAATCGCAGGTGCCAAAGATGCCGAGTTCTGTGAGGGCTGGTACGACGAATGGGTTCTCGAAACCCGCGCCTATTGGCAAAATCGCATCGAGGCTGCCACGGGTCAAGATGTCATCATCACCGAAGATCTCCGCCTGACAACCGATGAGCGTGCGTACATCCCACGCCCACAAGGTCCATTTGTTGGTCGCGAGCAGCTGCTGAAAGCCATTTCTGCACGCCTGACGCCCCCAGACATGATTGGATGCACAATCCTGTTCGGACCTGAAGGAAGCGGTAAGACACGCCTCGCGCTCGAGATTTGTCGGCGCATCGAACCATTTTGGGACCATAAAATCATTCGGGTCGATATCACATCCCAGACGATTGCCGAAGGGTTTAACCAACGCATCAAGGTGATGCTCGAAGGGCCGCGTTCCTATAACGACAGGCCGATGGACCGCATTCTCTATATGCCTCCGTACCGCCTTGTTTGGCTTGATGGGCTTGACCGTGCAGCGGATCCTAAGGGCATTTTGGAAGCTTGTGGGCTACCCGGACTCCACGTCCTTGCTACAAGTCGACACGCAATTCCGGGGCTTACTGCTGTCCATATCCACGTGCCCCCCATACCAGCGGTAAATGAAAAATGGGGAGCTCCAGAGCTTGTTCGGGCGGATGCTGTCTCATTGCTCCTCTCCCGCATCCAGCTGGTGGACCCCGGCTTCATCATTCGTCCCACCGCCGTCGCAGCCATCGCCAGAATCACATCCGTATGTGCAAAATCACCCCTCCTACTGCAAGTTGCCGCAGCACGCATTTCCCAGGAGGGTCCAGCGGCTGTCGCCGCACGGCTGGAGAAGTTTGGTCCTGAAGATGCCACCGTTGAGGACATTCTCCGAGAGTTGTTTGATGGCGTTGACTTACGGGATGTGGCACGCCTGTCCATCCTCCCAGCCCTCGTTCCGCAGCGCTTAGCACTTGCCATCCTCGGCCCGGATGCCACAGAACGCTTGACCCGTCTTGTCTCCATTGGCGCGATGTCCAGTGCATCCACGCCACAAGGCCTCATCTACCGCCTCCACACGCCAGTCGCTGCGCTGATCGGAGAGGATCTGCAGCCATTTGTTGATGAAGCGACAGAGCGGCTAATCTCCGGAATCTGGGATGCTATCGTCGTGTACCACGGAGCCGGATTTTCATCACTGGATTACGAAATCGTCGCTTGGTTCTTCTGTCAGGCACAAGCCCGCTTCGATCCACCTCGCTTGCACCGGGCTGCCCTCGGTGTCGCAGAGTGGATGTTTGCCTACGGTGACATCATCAGCGCACTCAAGGCGCTCACAATCGCCGAGGAAACATTAGAAAATAAAGCAGTGGAAATTGCTGCGCGTATCCACTTAGTGCGTGTCTGGTGGCTGATGCGAACGTATCAACCTGTCCAGGCGAAAGAAGTGTCCCTTGCAGCACTCGGACTCTATCCGCACATTTCAGCCGAGCTGCGACTAAGGCTGGCATATGCGGATCTGGTCGTCCACAAGCAGCTGGTCGCCCGCGGACGTGCAGAATCTGCGGCACGCTTTGTGGATGCTGCACTCGTGTATGGAGATGTCTTACTTGCTCAGTGGGGGATGGAAGAAATCGCACTGATAGATGCGAATACACCATTGTTGCAGGAGGAGCGGTACACTCGTCTGGTTCAAACGGACCCGCAGGAAGCGACTGGCCGCATCATGGTACGTCTCGGAGTACTTGACACACTCCTTGGACATCCCCGGACGGCTATACGCCTCCTTGCTGATGGTAGAGACACCTGCATGGCAGAGCGTGATACCACCGGTGTAAAGTGGGCCGAACGATGGCAGTCCTATGCCGCTACGCTGCGAAAGGAAGGACGCCAGCTGGTCGGTATTTGGGAAGACTAAGCATCCTATGCCTCTCGACAACTTTCTAATCAAGCGGGAACATACCCTCCTCAGATCTGTGCTTGATCACTCGATGGACGCCATCATTGCAATTGATAGCGACAGCACAATCATCGAGTTTAATCGCTCTGCTGAGGAAATGTTTGGCTGGTCGCGTGCCGTTGCAGTGGGCAATTATCTACACGAGATGATCATTCCCGAGCAGCATCGTGCAGGGCACCTTGCCGGTATGGCCTACCTCCGCGAGTCGGGTATCGGTCCAATCCTTGGAAAGCGCCTTGAGCTCATCGCACAAACGAGTGCGGGTGTTATCTTTCCCGTCGAGCTCACGGTAAGCGCCGTCGATGGCGAAATGATTTATGTCGCATCTCTCCGTGACCTCACCGACCGCAAACTGGCGGAAAAACACATCGAGCGCTCAGATCGCCTGTTTCGTGCCATTTCCACCGCAAGCCAGCAGTACATCCGCGAGGGAAATGTTGATGAAACTTTTGACATCGTCCTGAATGAAGTCCTGGACATCACGGAATCTGAATATGGCTTTGTCAGTGAAGTTCTGTACGAGCCAACCGGTGAACCTTATATTCGGACATACGCCCTTACGAACATCGCGTGGAACGACGAAATGCGTGCGATCTATGATGCGATGGCACCAAATCTCGAGTTCAAAAACCTAAAGACTCTCTTTGGAACGGTGTTGACGACCGGGGAAGTTGTCATCTCCAATGACACGGCAACAGACCCCCGACGTGGTGGCCTGCCTCCCGGACATCCCCCGCTGGACCGCTTTTGCGGACTTCCGATTCACCATAGTGGTGAGCTGGTTGGGATGATTGGCCTGTCAAATCGCCCGCAAGGCTATGACATTGAGATGGTGGAGTTTCTTGAGCCATTCCTTGCGGCTTGCGGCAACATCATCGTCACATGGCGGGCTGACAAAGCACGGGTTCTTGCGGAGGCGGAGCGTAAATCTGCACACGATGCGCTGGAGGTGGCCCGGCGCCGGGAAGCCGAAATCAGCGCTGTCATTCAAAATAGCCTGCTCCTTCGACGCAAACCCGTCCTGACTCCGCACGGCATGGATGTCGGCGTCTCTATCATGGGCTTCACGGCCGTCACGGGCGATTACTGTGATTTTGTGACGTTTAACGATCGCTTTGACATCGTCGTCGGGGATGTGATGGGCAAGGGCGTCACCGCGGCGATGGTTGGTTCTGCGGTCAAAGGTCAGCTCCACAGGGTTGTTCGACGGCTGCAGGAACGGACGATGCTCTTTGGGAGGCATCCAGAGCCACAGGAAATCGTCGGTGGATTACAGTCGGTTCTCACCCCCCAACTGATGACGCTGGACAGCTTTGTGACGCTGACATATGCGGCGTTTGAGCGTAGGGATGGTGCTGACTCCGTCACGGATATCACGATTGTGGATGCTGGTCATACGCCAATATTGCGTATTCGGGATGGCAACCTGCCACATTGGCTGTCTGGCGACAATGTCCCGCTTGGCCTGGCTGACCGGGAGTTTTACATGCAAAACAGCCATCAGGTCGAGCCGGGGGATGTCTATATCTTCTTCTCGGATGGCGTGACGGAGGCTGTGAATCCGGATGATGTTCCCTTTGGCAAGGATCGGGTTGAGCAGGTTTCTGTTGAGAGTGTGCGGGCTCGCTACGACTCTGAGCAGATCGCAGCAGCGCTGGCCAAAGCCGTGATGCGTTGGACGGGTGAGCGCATCGATGACGACATTACGATTGTTGTTGTCAAAATCGATGAGGCTCCCAGCTGTGTTGTTGTGCGTAAAGAGCGTGCTTACTGTGAGTTTCCCGTCGAGTCATCGGAGCGGAATGGCTACGCAGATTTCCTCGAGACGTATCTTGGAGATGTTCCCGGCATCACGGACTATGACCGCCACGCCGTCATCATTGGCGTGACCGAAGCCGTCAATAACATCGTCGAACATGGCCTCCTCTTTCAAGCGAATCAAAGAATTCAACTGGAAATCGAAGCTCGGATAGCCGATATACAAATTGTGATTTGTGATCGAGGGCGGGAGTATGCTGAACCTCCCATCAAAGAAATTCGTATTGATGACAACCGTGACCGCGGTTACGGTTGGATGATCATGCGGAGATGTTTTCAGGATGTCGCTTTGGTACGCAATCCGCTTGGCTACAACATCCTTACACTGCAACGCAAAGTAGGATCCGTTTCCGGAGACGTAGCCTAGTGTGCTTTACAAACGAGTTTGGTCAATAAAGGAAACAGAATGAAACTGATCTCACAGGATTTCAGCCCACGGATTCGTTCTGTGGCGATTGCTGGCAACGATGCCGCAGATGTCACAGTGCGCCTCGATTTAAGTACGGTTCCAGTCTTCAAGCAGCAGATTCCAGCAGCGATCGGCGAAGCTGAGAATGTCATCCTTGACCTCTCAAATGTCGCATTTGTGGATTCCAGCGGGCTGGGAGCCATTTTGTCGTGTGTTCGGGACCTCACCGCAAGCGGTGGTGATCTGAAGATTTGCTCGGTGCAGCAGCGTGTTATGGTGATGTTTGATCTAGTACGACTGCCGAAGATTATTGGAATTCATGAAGATGTAGATGCGGCGAGAGCTGCATTTGGTGGCTAGGTTACCGATTACGATTCGTACATTCTGATTGGTTTTTGAGAGCATATTTGGGATTTTGACGGGTGATTTGGGTTCTCGACAAGAGCACATAAAAGCAAAAAACCACCCAACAAATATGAGTGGTTTCTGATAGCCCGTAGGGGATTCGAACCCCTGCTTTTGGTGGGCTTTCGTTTTCAAGGCTAGCTGCAATAACAACATAAAAGCAAAAAACCACCCAGCAAGCGTGAGTGGTTTTTGATAGCCCGTAGGGGATTCGAACCCCTGCTTTTGGTGGGCTTTCGTTTTCAAGGCTAGCTGCAATAACAACATAAAAGCAAAAAACCACCCAGCAAGCGTGAGTGGTTTTTGATAG
>CAIYBQ010000141.1 GCA_903924445.1 uncultured Armatimonadota bacterium
CTAAGTGCTGCGACGACGTACGAAAGGCCAGGCATTCATCGGATTGCAGGGCCAGCTTGGCATTATTTACATCCACGCAAAATCTGCCGCGATATCCTCTACATCTATGACCCTTTACTGCGATTGGTGCCGCTCTGGAAACGCTACAGACATCAATGTTCATCACCATGACCTCGAACATGGCATCCCGCCGATCACGGACAATCAGCTCTTCTCTCGCCTCTGCTACGAGGTACTGCAGGCTGGGCTGTCATGGGACATCATTTTGAAGCGCCGGGATGGCCTCCACGCGGTTTGGCATGACTTCGATGTGCCTACGATCGCGCGTCTGTCGGATGAGGAAATCGCTGTGATCACCGCCGATGTGAGAAACATCCGCCACGGCCAGAAGGCATTTGCGATCCGGCACAACGCGCAGGCATTTGCAGACTTGGCGATGACGCATGGCAGTGCGCGGGCGTGGCTCTACGGTCTTGGCGAAACGGATCCAAAGGTCTGGCAAAAGCTGTTTAAGACACACTTTAAATTTACGGGTGCGACGATACAGGATGAGTTTTTAATGGGGACAGGGGTTCGTGTTGGAGCGCATGCAGAGGAATGTCCGCGTTACGCTGCGGCGCTGGCTGCCGGGGCCCCGTGGGCCGTCCACGCCGGCATCACGCCTATCCAACCTCCGACAAACTAAACCGCGCAAGTCTTCCCGTTTACGAATCAGCCATCGGAGCTGGATCCTACGAAACCCTTACCCCGCATCCGCCAGCACACAGGCATCTAAGACATCCGCAAACTCCGCCACCGACCGCGTCACCAAACCATCCACCTTACCTGTGTCATCCCAGCGGCGAAGACGCAAAGCATCCCGCCAAAAAGGATTCATCTCAAACTCCGCGACTTCATCCAGGGTGAACGGACCACCCTGCAGCCCAAGCGAAACCCGGCTTGGCTCCGAAAGCGCCGCCTCATAAGCCGGCTCCGTCGCACACAAATACCGCTTTGCCGCAACATGCAGGCGGACCGGCTCCGTCACCGCCGGCACAAAGCGCGACTCCAGCCAGCGCCCACCAAGTGCCTCATGGAGGTCATCGATGCCGCGCTCAGGCGCATCCGCCGGGAGGTCGTGCAGCAAATGCCCGATGTCGTGTAAGAGCGCCGCGGCGATAAGCGTTGCCGGTGCACCATCCGCCGACGCAAGCTCCGCACATTGCAGCGCATGCTCTTCCTGCGTCACAGCCTCGCCCCCATACTCAGAGCTGCCGTGCATGGCGAAAAGGTCGATAACGGTGGCTGTGGTTGGATGGTGGCTCATAGCTCGTATTCTAGCCGTTTATAAAAAGCTAAGTCGTTAATGAGTTGTAACAGTATTAACCGATCGGGTGATGATTATACGCAGGAATTCACCTTGTTCTGCTGTATCATTCGCGAAACGCCCCAACGACTGTTCCAAAGGTGAATCTGAATGCGATTTGACTTCACAGTAGCGGTTCTTTCGGATACGCAAAATTACAGCGAAAAATATCCGGATGTTTTCCATGGCCAAACGAAATGGCTTGCTGAGAATGCCCGCCGGGAGCGTATCGTCTTCGCGACGCACGTGGGTGACATCGTCCAGAACGGCGGCCAGACGCCCGGCGAATGGGATGTTGCTACAGCTGCGATGGCGCGTCTCTACGGCAAGGTTCCCTGCGGCGTGGTCGCTGGAAATCATGACTACGATGTCCTTTCCGACAAGACCTGTCCACTAAACGTCTATCGCCGCAATTTTGGTGCTGCATACCACAAGAAAGTCCAGACGCTCCTTGAGCTAAGCCCGGATGAGTGCAGCGCTATCCATATGTTCGAGGCTGCTGGTCAGCGGATGCTGAGCCTGCACCTAGAACCGGATCCACGTGATGGGGCGCTTGCATGGGCGGAAGGGATGCTTGCAAAGTACCCGGATATCCCGGTGATGGTGACGACACACATCTATATCTCCGATGTTGATGATGCTCGCGACCGCAAACCTTACTCGCGTACGGGTGGCAACTCCGGCGAAGATCTCTTCCAAAAGTTCATCCGCAAGCAGCCGCGCATTTTCTTAGTGCTGTGCGGACACTGGTGGACGCGGGGCGGTGAGACATCGTTGATGTCAACCAATGACTACGGTGGCCGTGTACACGAGCTGCTCTCGGATTTTCAGGGGCGTGCAAATGGCGGGGATGGCTGGTTGCGCTTGCTTCGCTTTGATCTGAAGGGGCATCAGCTCCATGTCCAGACGTATTCCCCGACGCTGAAGCGCTACGAGACCGATCTCGATTCCGAGTTCACGCTTCCGCTTGATCTCCATCGTGCGATTCCAGCTGAGCCGGCACGTCTGCAGAAAGCATGGCGCCGCCCATCGCCACAGTGGCGTCCCGGTGGGATTGCTGAGCAACGGATGTTGAACGCATCTGTCGGCCCCCGGACGCGACGCAACAAGTAAGTTTTTAGGATTGATATCTTCCTCAACGTTCTGTACTTCTAAGCTGGAAAGCAACCGATCCTGGCGACGCAATAACCTCACTTGTGCCACATTCCGGATTGCAAACGTGTTAGGTAATTGCACGGCATTTTAGACACTGTCTAAATTTGGATGAAATTCTGCATAGACAAACGTAAGGGCCATTCCCGGTGGTCCTCAAATGTCGGATGACAGAAGGAGTTCTTCATGCAACAGCCTCGAGGTACAGGAACATCAGGCAGCATCCAGTGTGACTTCACCGTAGCGGTCCTCCCGGACACGCAGCACTACGCACAGAAGTTTCCAGAAACGTTTCACGCTCAAACGACGTGGATAGCTGCAAATGCGGTTCGCGAAAAGATCATCTTTGTCTCCCATGTCGGAGACATCGTCGAGAGTGGTGGGGATTCCCGAAAGGAATGGCAGGTCGCAAAGTCCGCCCTCACGCGCCTTCACGGCAAGGTTCCCTTTGGCGTGGTCGCAGGAAACCACGATGCCGACATTGTTGGAAATCGGAGCACGGATTACGCGATGTACCGCGAGTTTTGTGGTCGCACCCTCCTTCGCGATATCCCAACGCTTGTGGCGCTGTCTGAGGATGAGTGTTCATCGGTACATAAAGTAACTGCCGCTGGGATGGCCTTTCTGTCCATACACATCGAGCCAGATGTTCGTGCCGCAACGATTAACTGGGCGCTTGAGCAAATGGATAAACATCCAGGCCTGCCTGTGATGCTGACGACACACAACTATCTCAACGATGTCACGCGGTCACGGGACAAGACAACAGCGATGCGTCTCTACGGCAACTCCGCAGAGGACCTCTTCCAAGGATTTATCCGTAAACAAGCGCGCATTTTTTGCGTGCTGGGTGGACATCAATTTCACGCTGGCGGCGAGTACTCGCAAGTCTCGCGCAACGATGCTGGTGGATCCGTGATTGAGCTGCTGCAGGATTACCAGGGGCGTTCCAATGGCGGGGATGGCTGGCTACGCCTCCTGCGCTTCAACATTAAGGCGAAGAAAATGATTGTCCAGACGTACTCGCCGGTACTAAAGCGCTACGAAACGGATGCCGATTCGTTCTTCGTGTTGCCACTAGAGCTGCCGACAGCAAGTACCATCGGCTGATAGGCTAGACCTATGAGTAACGCGCGAATTGTCTCCGTTGCCCCGATGCTAAACGTGGCAGATATCATCGCCGAAGTCACATTTTTCCGTGATGTCCTTGGGTTTACCGACCTCATGGGTGAGGCCGGCTATTCCGTGATGCACCGGGATGGCACAGAAATTCACATCGCCGAAAACCACGATGAAGAAGTGCTTTCGCATGTCAAAGGACGGATGCAGATTTATGTGCAGACCGATGACATCGATGCACTGTGGTCACATGCGCAGACATTTTCAGAGACCTATCGGACACGCGCGCTGTTTGAGCGTGAATACGGGATGACGGAATTCCACATGGAAACGCCCGGTGGCATCCTCGTTTTTGTCGCGGAAGGCACCGGGCATCGGCAGGAGCGGCTTGCGGCTAAGGGAGCTTAGCGCAGCGTTTCGCGGATGAAGTCAATGTCATCAGCGGTCAATGTGCGATTCACGGCGCTGAGGTTGCAGCGCACCTGAGACTCATTCCGGAATCCCGGGATGACGCATGCGACATTTGCCATGTTGAGGATGTATCTCTGCGCGATGGACGAGAGGTCTTCCGTGGTGCTGCCGAAGCGCGCCTTGAGGAGTTCGAGCTTTGGTTTGAGGGCTGTGATGGCATCCGCGCTGAAGGAGCTATTCGTCAGGCGGTGGTCTCCAGGCTCAAATGTCGGCGGCTTGGCTGGATCGAACTTGTCGAGCAAGCGGCCTTGCGCGAGTGGTGAGAACGCCACGAATGTGCAGCTATGCACTGTCATCAGCTCTTGAAGGCGTGCCCCTGGCCGGACAAACTGGTCATCTAAGGCATGTGCCCAGCTTTGCAGCGCCGCTGGCTTTACGACCGGGATTGCGCGTTCAAAGTCATCCGTTGAGTACGCGGATTGTCCCTTGACGCGGACTTTACCTTCAGCGACGAGGGCATCCATGGTGGCTGCGGCGTCCTCGAGGTGATCGCCAAACCAGCCGTGGTGGAAGTAGTA